>JALGWK010000042.1:0-12729 GCA_025774205.1 bacterium | reverse complement strand
GAGCTGCCGGTGGTCTCGTTCATTCTCGCCCGCGTCGGACTCATCACCCCGAAACTGCTCCGAAAGATCCGTGCCTACGCCGTCTTCACGATCGCCGTGCTTTCAGCCCTGATGACCCCTCAGGATCCGGTGACGATGATCATGGCCATGGTACCGCTCGTCATCCTGTATGAGATCAGCATCTTCGTGGCCTGGATAGGCAGGCGCCGATACGATCCGGACGACGACGAGGAGGAGGAGGAGGAGGACAGCCTGGAACCGGCTGCCGATTGATGACCGCGGTAAAGGCTATTGGTTGACTCGGTCGGGTACCGCGCCTAGATTCCGTCGATCCTGCAATCACGCAGGGTCAGCTTTCTGAGAGGTATCATGTCCACAGGAAACACGCGGACACAGAAACTGCTGGATATCCTTCAGGAGAACCTCCAGGAGCTGGACGCGCATCTGGAACGCGCTCTGGCGAGTGAAGTGCCGATCGTCAAGATGATGTCGGCGCACCTCAACCTGATGAAGGGGAAGCGGATCCGTCCCACGCTTCTCCTGCTCATCTGCCGGGCACACGAGGCATGTGGAACCTCCGCCATCAAGGCAGCCGTGGCCATCGAACTGCTTCATACGGCCACCCTCGTCCACGATGATGTCATCGACGACTCCGATCTTCGACGCGGTCTCGAAACCCTCAACGCCGTCTGGGGTGAGAATTCGAGCGTCCTCATGGGCGATTTCATCTTCGCCCGGGCACTGAACACCCTCCTTGATGTCGGTAATCCCCGTCTGACACCGATCTTCGCGGTATCTCTCGACCGGATGAGCCAGGGGGAACTGCTCCAGGTCGACGTCCGTCATAATCGTCACATCACCGAGGAGCATTACTTCCAGATCATCCGGGGGAAAACATCGAGCCTCTTCGGCGCGACCACCGAGATCGCCGGTGTCCTCTGCGGAGCCGACGACACCACCGCGGAACGGTACCGGAACCTGGGTGAATCTATCGGTACCGCCTTTCAGCTTACCGATGATATGCTTGATTATGGTGGTGCCAGTGACGTAACCGGCAAACCTACCGAAGGGCATGATCTGCGGGAGGGAAAGATCACGCTTCCTATCATCTACTCTCAGCGGGTAGCTGAAGGAGCGGAACGGGAACGTCTGACCATGCTGATCGAGGATCCGGACGTCGATGGCTGCTGGCCGGAGATCCTCGATTTCGTTCACCGGTACGGTGGACTCGAGTACGCCAAGGAAGCTGCCCGCCGATTCATCGATGAGGCGAGGCAGAACCTTGAGCTGCTCCCGGCCTCTGAGGGACGCGACGCGATCGAAGAGATCATGGAGTTCATCCTGAGCCGGGAGCATTAGGGGCACTTTCCCTGAAAGGAATCCCTGTGCGCGGTTTCCGGCGTGTTCTGAGCTATATCCGACCGTACCGGGCCTCACTTGCCGGCTCTATCCTCTGCACGATCCTGTTCACGATCTTCTCCGGTCTCATGGTATGGATGCTGATGCCTACCCTGGAGACCCTGTTCGGAACCAGCCCGGTGATCTCCGTCACCGCACCGGTCACCCCCGGGGAACCGGCAGGTGGTGAGACCGGGAGCGCAATGGATGACGTCTCTGGCGGAACCTCCGGGTTGCAGGGGGTCAAGAACCGCCTCAAGAATGCCACCAGGAATCTGATCAGCCGTCCCGATCCGAAAGACTCCCTTATCAGACTCTGCCTGATCTACATGCTGGTGGTACTGCTGAAGAATATCTTCGCCTACCTTCAGGGCTACCTGATGGCCATCGCCGAAAATGGTCTCATCAGGGACCTCCGGGTCGACCTCTTTGACCGGTTGAGCCGCCTGTCGCTCGGATTCTTCGAGCAGAACCGGACGGGAGTGCTTCTCGCGCGGGTCACGAGTGATGTCACCCTGGTCAAGCGATCGGCGGCGGCCTTGCTGGTCGAGTTCATCAAGCACCCGCTGTCGATACTTGTCTTCCTTGGGATGGCGTTGGTGATCAGTCCGCCCCTGACGCTCATCTCCCTGCTCATCCTGCCCGCCTCGGCCTGGATCATCACCAGGATCGGCCGGAGCATCTTCCGCAGGACCGGGCGGATGCAGACGGAAATGGGGAACCTGACCGCGATCCTGAGCGAGACCCTGGGCGGTATCCGGGTGGTGAAAGCCTTCGATATGGAGGCTTACGAATCGGCTCGATTCGCCGGGGCAGCCGGATCGTACTTCAACAAGTCGCTGCGCCTGGCCCGGATACGGAAACTGGCCGCGCCCTCGAGCGAGGTGGTTGCGACGGTCGTGGGGATCGGGATCCTCTACCTCGGCGGCGTCAGTATCCTGGGGGGGACATCCACGCTCACCCCCGACGAGTTCATCACCTTCCTCATCGTGCTCTTCAGCATGTTCACTCCCCTGAGGGAGCTCGGCAAATCGTACACCAAGCTCCAGCAGGGACTGGCAGCCGCGGAACGGGTGTTCGAGATCATCGACACGCCGCCGACCATCGTCGATTCACCGGGAGCCAGTCCGCTCAGGGACTTCACCGGCGCGGTCGACTACCGGAACATTTCCTTCGAATATGAACCGGGGGCGCCGGTGCTCACGGGGATCGATCTTTCGCTTCGGAAGGGGGAGATCATCGCCCTGGTCGGACCGAGCGGAGCCGGCAAGAGTACCCTGGCCGACATGCTGCCCCGTTTCTATGATCCGATCGCGGGGGCGGTCGAGATCGATGGCACCGATATCCGGGAATATACGGTCGGATCGATCCGCAGACTCATCGGTGTGGTCACCCAGGAGACGATTCTCTTCAACGAGAGCGTGGCCCGTAACATCGCCTACGGGCTGGATGACTTCGGGATGGAACGGGTTGAGGAGGCAGCCCGGGCCGCGAATGCTCACGAGTTCATCATGGACCTGCCTGACGGATACGAGACCTTTGTGGGAGATCGCGGCGTCAGGCTTTCGGGCGGCCAGCGTCAGCGGCTGGCGATCGCCCGGGCCATCATGAAGAATCCGCCTATCCTGATCCTCGATGAGGCCACCTCCAGCCTTGACACCGAGAGCGAAATGCTGGTCCAGGAGGCGCTGGAACACCTGATGAAGGATCGGACAACCCTGGTGATCGCGCACCGGCTTTCAACGGTGCAGAAGGCGGACACCATCGTGGTGCTCGAGGGGGGACAGATCATCCAGCGAGGTACCCACGAGGCGCTGCTGGCCGAGGAGGAGGGGCTCTACCGACGCCTTCACACCCTGCAGTTCCAGACCTGATGGCCGGGAGATTTGAAGTGGCCGGTCGGAGGTTTCTGACGGCGGTGGTGAGCCGTCTGGTCAGGCCGCGGGCGGGAGATGCATGGTCGTGGGCGGAGACTCCACCCGAACGGATCCTCCTCGTCAGGCACGACGATCGGATCGGCAACCTGATCCTCATGACCCCGTTGCTTCAGGGAGTCAGGAAACTCTGGCCGGAGGCTGAGATCGGTGTACTGATCGGTCCGAGATACGCTCAAACCTACCAGGAAGAGCCCGAGGTCGATGTGTTGTGGATACTGGAGAAACGGCGGATCCTCCGGAATCCGCTGCTCTTCTTCCGTTTCATCTCCCAGTTGCGCAGGGCTGACTGGGATATGGCCATCGACTGCAGCCACATGCATTCCTTCAGCCTCACGGGGGCATCACTGACCTTCTTCTCGGGGGCTCCGGTCCGGGTAGCCTACGACCGGGAGGACGCGGCCTCTTTCTGCAACCTGCTGGTGTCATGAATCGGACATCCTCCTGAACCTGCTGAGACCCTTCACCGGGGAACTCCCCGATGTCCGCATGCGCCTCCATCTCAGTCCCGAAGAGGAGGAGGAAGCCCTCGAGAGACGTCGCGAATGCGGGGCCGGTGATGGGGTTCTGCTCGGAATCCATGTCGGCGGGCGCGGCAACAAGCGCTGGTCGATCGAGCGGTTCGAGGGGCTGATCGGTACCATCCTCGACCTCTACTCCATCTCGATCGCGGTCCTGTGTGGACCGGGGGAGGAGGCGGAAGCGGACCTTCTGCGCGATCGGTTCGGCGCCTCGATCACGGTCTTCGACAACTTCGATCTACGCGGGATGCTCGCCTTCGTGTCTGTCTGTGACTTCTTTGTCTGTCCCGACACCGGACCGATGCACGCGGCGACAGCGTTCGATGTCCCCACTGTGGCGATTTTTCTGGAAGACCGCTGGCAGCGGTATGGACCGGTGGGTAACGCGCATCGGATCGTCCGGGCGTCACCGGTCAACGGTGAGGATGAAGTTCTTACAGCATTCGCACAGCTCGTCTCACACCGCTTCAGCGCCGTGGATACAGGGGATACAGAAGAGACCGGGATCCCGGAAGGAGGGGGCAGGGAGTGAGGATCCTGAACAGCACAACCCTCCATGGCTGGAGCGCCGGTTCCTGGTACGCCATTGAGATGATGCGGGGACTCGGGGCCCGGGGCCACGATATCCACTTCCTGGTGCCGGAGGGACGCACCGCCCGAGCGGCAGCAGCGGCAGGCTTTACCCTTCATGACGGACCTGATCTCCGTCGGATTCCGGTCGGTTCCACGAGGCGGACGTGCCGGCAGCTGAGGGATCTCCGGGCCGGGATCGGACCCGATCTGGTGATTGCCCATAACGGCGCCGATCATTCCTGGTGGGGACTGATCCAGAAGATGGGTGGCCAGGATAAGTCACCGCCCCTGGTCAGACTCAGGGCTCACGATCCCCGGCCTCCTGCCTCTCACCCACTGGCTCGCTGGCTCTCCCGCTCCCGGACCTCCGCCTTCATCGTCGCCAGCGAATCTCAGCGGCGAGCGCATGTCGCCAGGTTCCGTTCACGCCCTGGAACCATCTTCAGGATCCCGCCGGGATTTGCTCCCGCCCACGCGGCCGAGAGACCGAACGGACGAAGGATCCGGAATCTGTGCGGAGTCGATCGGGAGACGATCCTGGTAAGTTCGATCGCGCGGTTCGCTCCCCAGAAGGATCATCCGACGTTCTTCACGGCGGCCGATCTTGCAGCCAGGGCGCTGCCCGGGGAGAAGTTCCATTTCCTCGTCGCCGGTTATCCGGCTGAATACTCATCGGACACGATCCGGGAGATGGCGGCGATCCATCCGGCCCTGGAAGGGCGCTGGACCCTGTTCGATGAACGGCTGGAGGAAGGGTGGGAACTGGTAGGGGCGACCGATATAGGAGTCGTCCATTCCCGGGCCAGCGAAGCGATCTGCCGGGTGGCCATGGAGTATATGTCCGACCACGTTCCCGTAGTGGCCGCGAAGACCGGCAGCCTGCCGGAACTCATCGTTGACGGCGTCACCGGCCTGCTCGTCGACCGGGGAGATGCCGCCTCGATGGCAGGAGCGATCACTCGACTGATCCGCAGTGCGGGTCTCAGAACGAGGCTGACCGGAGCAGCGGCGGAACGGGTCCGTTCAGTCTTCGATCACGACCGGGCGGTCGATCGCCTGGAGAACCGCCTGATGTTGATCGCTGGTACGGAGGCAGGGGGAGGTGCCTGATATGGCTGCCGTGCACGAGAATATCTGTGTCATGATCATGGTCCGGGACGCTGCCGCGGATATTGTTCCCTGCATCGAGAGCGTGACCGGCGCCGGAGAGATCTTCGTCGCCGATACCGGATCGACGGATGACACCCGGAATCTGGCGGCTGGAACGGGCGCCACCGTCCGGGCGTACGCCTGGGAGGGTTTCGGCCGGACCCGACTCAGGATATTCAATGACGCCACCCGGTCGTGGATCTTCTGGCTCGACAGTGATGAGCGGATGACCCCTGAACTGTGGGAGGAGATCGGGCAGACGGTTAAAAGAGCCGGAGAGGACACTCCGGTCGGGTACCGGGTGAGACGTCGGGCCAACTTCCTGGGACGGTGGATGAGGGGGGGCGGCTGGGGACGGGACAGCGTTCTGCGACTCTTCCGCAGTAACAGCTGGTCGATGGAAGAGCGCGAAGTTCACGAAGGTGTTTCAGTGCCTGGAGAGATCGGCATGCTGGAGGGGGAACTCCTCCACTATACAGATCGCACTCTTTCTCATTACCTTGCAAAGTTCAACCGCTACACCTCACTGGCGGCCAGTGAGATGCACCAGGCCGGGAGGAGGGTGAAGCCGGGAGATATCATCCTGCGTCCTCCCTGGACTTTCATCCGTATGTACCTGTTGAAGGCCGGATTCGTGGACGGTCTTCAGGGACTCACGCTGGCAGTCCTGTCGTCGATGTATGTCCTGGTCAAGTACGTGAAGCTTTGGGAATTGAACCGGAGTGACAGCAGTGGTGAGTGAAGCCGGAAACCATGAGGCCCTGATCGCGGGAGTGCTGAATGGGGAGTGGCGCGCGACTGCGCGAGCCATCTCAATCATCGAGAACTCGGAGGCCGGACGGGTCGAGATCCTCTCCCGGCTCTATCCGTCCGGGCGTAGCGGCCGGGTCTGCGGGATCACCGGACCATCCGGCGCCGGCAAGAGCACACTGGTCGACCGGCTCGCCTCGCACTATCGCGGAGCGGACGAACGGGTGGGGATCCTCTGTGTCGACCCGACCAGCCCGTTCAGCGGCGGAGCGCTCCTGGGAGACAGGATCAGGATGAACGAGATCGTTCTCGATCCGGGTGTCTTCATACGTTCGATGGCCACCAGGGGCAGCAGGGGAGGCCTCGGCAAGGCGGCTCGGGAGGTCATCTCGGTCCTGGAAGCTACCGGCACGGAACAGGTGCTCGTCGAGACCGTGGGAGTGGGGCAGGTCGAACTCGACATCGCCGAGGCAGCCGACACGGTCGTAGTCGTGCTGGTACCGGAATCGGGTGACGGAATCCAGGCCATGAAGGCCGGTCTCATGGAGATCGGTGATGTATTCGTGGTGAACAAGGCTGATCGTGACGGAGCGGAGGGACTCAGGATCGAAATCGAATCGGTTCTCGGTCTGCGGACCGGCCGGGAATGGAGACCGCCGGTGCTGACTACCATAGCAAGCGAGGGCAGGGGGATAACTGAACTCGCGGACGCGATTCTGTCACATCGGGAATGGCTCGAAGTCAGCGGAGAGGGCGAACGTCGGCGTCGGTCGAGGATCATGAGCTACGTGAAGGAGATCGTGCAGGACGCCCTGGCCGCGAGCCTCTGGGAAGAGGGTGGCTACCGCCGGCAACTGGAAGAGTACCTGCCCGAGATCCTGGAGGGACGCCGGGATCCCTTCTCGGTGGCAGAGGACATCCTGGCAGCCAGCGGCATGCTGGAGTCTTTGAACAGGGATAGTGACTGAACGGGGAGCGGCATCGATGGAGAACGGACAGGAGGATCACGGGATGGGTAGTGAGGATATCCGGCACAACGAGGAGAGATGGCGGGAAGAGGTGAGAGAGCTCGATGAACTGAAGGCGCGGTTCATGACCACCTCGAGTGAGGAGATCGATCCTCTCTACACTCCCGACTCGCTCGGGGATTTCGAATACCTGGACGAACTCGGATTCCCCGGGGAGTACCCCTATACGCGTGGTGTCTACAAGAACATGTACCGCGGTCGGCTGTGGACGATGCGGATGTTCGCCGGATTCGGGACCGCCGAAGACACCAATGAACGATTCCTCTATCTGCTCGAACACGGTCAGACCGGCCTCTCGACCGCCTTCGACCTCCCGACCCTCTACGGCTACGACTCCGACGCTCCCGACAGCGCCGGTGAGGTGGGGCGATGCGGAGTAGCGGTCAGCAGTCTCGAGGATATGGAGATCCTGTTCAACGGGATCGACCTCGATCAGGTCAGCACCAGTATGACCATCAACGGTCCCGCGGCCATCCTGCTGGCTTTCTACGCGGCCATGGCGGAGAAGCAGGACATCCCCCTGGAGAAGCTTTCAGGTACCACGCAGAACGACATTCTCAAGGAGTACATCGCCCAGAAGGAGTTCATCTTCCCGCCCGAACCGTCGATGCGGCTCATCACTGATACGGTCGAGTTCTGCGCCCGACGGATGCCGCGTTGGCACCCCATCAGCATCAGCGGCTACCACATCCGGGAGGCCGGATCGACGGCCGTCCAGGAGCTCGCCTTCACTCTGGCCGACGGCTTTGCCTATGTGGAGGATGCCCTCGCCCGGGGGCTTGACGTGGATGACTTCGCGCCGCGCCTCTCCTTCTTCTTCAACGCCCACAACGACTTCTTCGAGGAGATCGCCAAGTACCGGGCAGCCCGCCGGATTTACGCCCGGAGGATGAAGGAGAAGTACGGGGCGAAGAACGAGCGCAGCCTGCTGATGCGGTTCCATACGCAGACGGCGGGGTGCTCGCTCACTGCCCAGCAGCCGGAGAACAACATCGTGAGGGTGACCATACAGGCCCTGGCCGGCGTCCTGGGCGGAACCCAATCCCTCCATACCAACTCGATGGACGAAACCCTGGCGCTGCCGAGCGACACGGCTGCCAAGATCGCCCTGCGCACCCAACAGGTCATCGCGCATGAATCAGGGGTGGTGAACACGATCGATCCGCTGGCCGGCAGCTACTTCGTGGAATCGATGACGAACAGGATGGAGGCGGAAGCCGAGGTGTATTTCGACCGGATCGAGAAACTGGGAGGAGTCATCCCGGCGATCGAGAAGGGATTTTTCCAGCAGGAGATCGCCCGCGCCGCTTACCGTTACCAGACCGAAATAGATGGAGATGATCGCGTGATCGTGGGGGTGAACAGGTACGTGGAGGAAGACGAGAAGATTGAGATCCCCATCCTCGAGATCACCCGGGAGATGCACGATCGACAGATAGCGCGCCTGCAGGCTCTCAGGGAACGCAGGGATGAGACCGCCGTCAGCGCTTCCCTGGCGGAGGTCCGGAGGGTCTGTACCGGCACCGAGAACGTGATGCCCTCTTTGATAGAGGCGGCCACGAACCACTGCACCCTGGGTGAGATCGTCGATGTCATGCGGGAGGTCTTCGGCACCTATCGCGAGCCGGCGATGTTCTGACAGAGGTACAATCGAGGAGTTGATGCGATGACGGAGAAGAAGATCAGGATCCTGGTGGCCAAACCGGGACTGGATGGTCACGATCGGGGCGCGAAAGTGGTTGCGGCCGCGCTCCGGGACGCGGGGATGGAGGTGATCTATACCGGCCTGAGACAGACGCCGGAGATGATCGTCAACGCCGCCGTCCAGGAGGACGTTGACGTCATCGCCCTCAGTATCCTCTCAGGAGCCCACCTGACCCATTTCCCGGCGGTCCTCGAGCTCATGAAGGAGCAGGGGATAATCGGTGAGGTGCTCCTGACCGGGGGCGGGATCATCCCCGAAGGGGATATCGAGGCCCTCAAGGAGCAGGGCACCGGTCAGCTCTTCGGACCGGGTACCAATACCAGGGATATCGTTGAATACATCAGGAACTGGCACGAGGGAAGATCGTAATCGGCGGATGACGCATCGATGACCGAGACGGCCGAATCACCGGTTCTCAACGAATGGCTCGAGGAAGTACGGAAGGCCTCCGGACGGCTCGACCTCGACTATATCGCCCACGCGTACCGTTTCAGCGAACAGGCGCATCGCGAGCAGCAGCGACAGTCGGGTGAGGTCTATCTGACCCATCCGATGGCGGTGGCTCTCGAACTTGCCTCACTGCGGCTCGACACGACGACGGTCGCGGCCGGACTCCTGCACGACATCCTCGAAGATACGCAGGTAACCGAGGACCAGCTTACCGAAGAGTTCGGTCCGGCGGTCACCTTTCTGGTTGAGAGCGTGACCAAGATCTCGAGACTCGAGTTCCAGTCGCGGGAAGAAGCCCAGGCGGAGAACTTCCGCAAGATGCTCATCTCGACTGCCCGGGACCTGAGAGTGATCCTCATCAAGCTCGCCGACCGATTGCACAACATGCGAACCCTGGAACATCTCAATCGGAAACGGTCGGAGCGTATCGCGCAGGAGACCCTCGATATCTATGTTCCGCTGGCCCACCGGTTCGGTATCAACCGGATCAAGACGGAATTGGAAGACCTGGCTTTCTCGGTGCTGCATCCGGACGCGTATATAGAACTGACCGCGACCCTCGAGCGTGACAAGCGGATGAAGATGAAAGCCCTCGGCGGGGTGCGGAAGACGATCCAGAAGGAATTCAAGGAGGGCGGCGTCAAGGCCCAGATCGCGTGGCGGCTGAAGTCGTATTACAGCATCTGGAGTAAAATGGATCGCCGGCATGTCGGTCTCGATGAAGTCTTTGACATCATGGCGCTGCGCATCCTTACCGGTGACAAGGCCCAGTGTTATCACGCTCTCGGGATCGTCCACAGCCTCTTCGTTCCCATCACCGAGCGCTTCAAGGATTTCATCGCCAATCCGAAGAGCAACATGTACCAGTCGATCCATACCACGGTCATCGGCGCCAACGGCGAACCGGTGGAGATACAGATCCGGACACGGGAGATGCACCGGGTAGCCGAGGAGGGCATTGCCGCCCACTGGAAATACAAGTCAGGCAAGGCTGACGACCGGGGCAGTTCCTGGGATGTGCACGTGAAATGGGTCCGGGAGGTGATCGACCTCCATTCCGAGGACACCGACGCCCGGGAGTTCCTGGAGCATCTGAAACTGGAACTCTTCCAGAACGAAGTGTTCCTCCTGACCCCGCAGGGCGACCTGCTGCGCCTTCCCAACGGCGCCACTCCGCTCGATTTCGCCTTTGCCGTCCATACCGCCGTGGGGATGCACTGTCAGGGCGCCAAGGTCAACGGCCGTATCGTTCCGCTCGACAGGAAGTTGAAGAGCGGGGATACGGTCGAGATCATCACCCGTTCGAAACAGAATCCAAACCAGTCGTGGCTGATGATCGTCAAGACCGCCAAGGCCAGGAGCGCGATCAAGCGGTACCTCCGGGAAGAACAGTCGGAGCAGTCGATACGGCTCGGCCAGGATCTGCTGGAGCGGGAGATGAAAAAGGGCAGCCACAAGATCCCCGGCCGGGAGGAGATGACCGATATCGCCCAGTCGTTCGGATTCTCTTCCCGGGCAAGTCTCTACGAGGCGATCGGCAGGGGTTCCTTCAATTCGATTCAGGTCGTCGAAAAACTCTTCCCACCACCGGAGGAGCAGGAAGATCTGGGTGAAGGATTCATCCAACGGCTGGTCGAGCGGGCCCGAAGCACGGTCAAAGGGGTATCGGTGCAGGGTGAGGGGAACATGATGATCAACTTCGCGCGCTGTTGTCAGCCGATCCCGGGGGATGGGATCATCGGCTACATCACGCGGGGCAGGGGGGTGACCGTCCACCGCAGTGACTGTGCCAACCTGCTGGGAAGTGCCGATAAGGAGGAACGTCTCGTCGAGGTGTCGTGGGATACTGAAAAGGACCAGTCATTCCTGGTCGGCATAAAGATCGAGGCCAGGGACAGGGCCAATCTTCTGGCTGATATCGGGCGGGCCATCTCCTCGGGCAACGCCAACATCCAGGCGGCCAACATTGACGCCAGGGGTGGGGACGCCGAAGGGCGTTTCATCATTGAGGTCAAGAACCTCCAGCACCTGCAGAAGGTCAAAAAGAGTCTCGAACGGGTGAAGGGGGTCGATCGGGTTGAGAGGATATTCGGCGGGATCGATGAGAGATAACGGCGAGACCGACAGGAAAGCAGGTATGCTGTGACGATAGGTGAAGCGCTCCTCCTTGGTCTGGTCCAGGGCGCCACTGAATTCCTGCCTGTCTCCTCGAGCGGTCACCTGGTGATCACCGAGGCGCTCCTCGGAATCAGCGAAGGCGGATTGCTGGTGGAGATATCCCTTCATGCCGGCACCCTGCTGGCAGTCCTCCTCTTTTTTCGAAGCCGGATTATCTGGATCGTATCCGAAGGCCTCCGGCGCCGGGAGGATGGCCCCCGGGCCCGCGCCTGGATGAAATGGCTGATCGTGGCCACCATCCCCGCCGCCTGCGTCGGATTCCTCTTCAGAGACTTCATCGAGCGGGTCTTCGAATCACCCGTCGTAGCCCTCGTCGGACTCATGCTGACCGGAGTGATCCTCATCTCCACAAGGTGGTCGAAGCAGTGGGACCGCAAGCCGGCCGGACCGGCCGGTTTGTGGATGGGATTCGCTCAGGCGCTGGCGATCCTGCCGGGAATATCCCGTTCGG
Organism: bacterium; assembly: GCA_025774205.1. Classification (GTDB taxonomy): domain Bacteria; phylum Blakebacterota; class Blakebacteria; order Blakebacterales; family Blakebacteraceae; genus Blakebacterum. Next base: position 592 of record JALGWK010000042.1, on the reverse strand, counting down.
GAGCAACCATCGCGATGGGGATGTGGAGCGGTGTCGACCGGTCTGAGGCGGCCGAGTTCTCCTTCCTCCTGAGCGTACTCGCGATCGGCGGAGCCTCGCTGCTGCAGGCAGTCGAGATAATGGGCGGGACGATCGAGCCCGTGCCCGGTATGTGGAGCGGATTGCTGGCAGGATTTGTCATGGCGTTCCTGAGCGGTTACGCTGCCATAGCCCTGCTGCTCGGGATCCTGAAGAAGCGGGGGCTCACTCCCTTCGCCTGGTACTGCTGGGCGGTGGGAATCATCGGACTCGTGCTGCTGTCGATGTAATCGTGAAAGGCAGTGAACATGGCTGAGAAGCGGGAACAGTTCACCTCCCGGTGGGGACTCATCCTGGCCGCCATCGGCATGGCGGTCGGAACGGGCAACGTCTGGCGATTCCCGCGAATCTTCGCCACCAATGAGGGCGGCGCCTTCCTCATCCCCTGGATCATCTTTCTCTTCATCTGGTCGGTTCCACTGCTGATCCTCGAGATGGGGATGGGAAAGAAAACCCGGAAAGGGCTCGTGGGCTCGTTCACCGACCTGATCGGCGAACGGTTCGCCTGGATGGG
>JALGWK010000323.1 GCA_025774205.1 bacterium | reverse complement strand
CCCAGCCCGAAGAACGCATTGCCGAAGTTGCTGGCCCGGGCCGGATCCTTGCCTTCAAACAGAACGACCGGAATGAGAGTATTTCCCACGGTGTTCAGGGACATGGCGCCGACGCCCAGCAGAATGCAGGCGAGGAGCGCCATTCCGAAGCTAGACGCGAAGGCCAGGATGAACATGCTGATGCTGGTCACAACGAATCCGAGAATGGCGATGGGTTTATAACCGAGCTTGTCCACGAGGGGACCGATTATCAGCTGCACGATACAACTCGTCAGGAACAATCCCATGACCAGTGAACCGAATTGACCCTCATTGATCCCGAGAGAAGCCATCAACTCGACCGATACTGCACCAAGAATGATGAAACAGATGGCCAAAGTGAACACTGCCATCAACGCTACAACTGTCGTCATTTTCTTCACGGTGATCATCTCCATGTGAGAGCCGTATGTAGCATAGTGGTGATCTCCAGCGTCTGCCAGTTCCGCCACTCAGGTACTATATGTCTGACTGGTACGGATGTACCCCTCATGTACTCCCTACCGGATTCTCCCTTCCCTGGCAGTGCCATAGTAGATGGCATTGAATACCAGCGGGAAGGTTCCATGGGGCTGGGCCCGGAAGGTGACCCTCGGCCCGAACAGGAACAGTTTCCCGTCTCCGATCTCTGCCTCGATCAGGGTGGTCCCATTCTCCAGATGATCCTGTCCCCAGGCCCAGCCGCTGCGCAGCGGTTCTGGTGAATCGAACCAGCCGATGCGGCGGACACCCTGTCTCTCGGCATCGGCTCCGAGCCTGAAGACCGGACTGCGGCTGAAGAGGACATCGACGCGGTCACCCATCCCATGAGTCACGGGGCTGACATGTTCCAACTTCACATCCAGGATCGACCCCGGCACGTAGTACTGCTGGGAACCGAGAGACTGCCCGGCTCGACCTTCGGTCTGATCGACCAGGTGGTTCTCGATGGGCAGGCTGAGGTGATAACCGAGGTTGGTGGCGCTTCCCTCAGTGATCACGGTACCGCCCTGTTCCAGGAATTCCCTGATCTGCGGGATGGTGGTCTCGGCCGTGATCGAACCGAGCCGGTCCTGGTACTGCTCGGGAATGGCGGACATGTCGCCGCCTCTGAATCCTCCCCGGCCGCCGGTGCCGCTCGGGATGGAACCGTCGGGGAAGATCAGCACGTCGAAGGAGTCATTGAGGTCGCCCGCGTCCAGTTCCGGTGGGAAGACGAGCCGGTAATCGAACTCGAACTCGTCGAGCATGAACCTGACCCACCCGGAGGACATCGAGCCGCCGTAACTGTCCCAGAGACCGATCTTCACCGGACGAAGCTGCAGAGCGTCTCTGAAGGGAGCTGTGGTCGGGATGCCGGTAAAGTTGAGACCCAGTTCAGCAGCCATCTCCTCGAGCATGGGAAGAACACCGGAACCGGCCGGGATGAGGTAGGTGCCGGCCGCGTACCCACCGCCACTGGTAGTACTGCCGATCCCGAAGGGCATGGTCAGCCACCAGACATCATGGCCTGCCGCCAGCAGGCGGTTGAGGGCGATGTAGGCATCGTTCACTTCGTGCCTCATCAGGTAGCCGGCAGGATTAGCCGGTCCGGTTATCTCACCCGTCACGACCTCTGCCAGCCAGTCGATTTTCTCGAAGGGGCCGTCGAAGCCGTCGAGGATCCGGTCGAACTCGACTCCCATCTGGAAGGCCAGGGTCCAGCCGGCGTTGTCGTATGGCGCCGTGGGCGGGGCCCCCGGGTACGCGAAGTCATTGGGGTGGTTCTGCGGTTCGAACATGTCGAGGATATGCGGTCGGAACGCCTGGGCTGAATTGACGACATACGAACCGGCCGGGTACTGCTTGCCGTTCACCGTGAACTCGCGAGCGGCCTGGTGCACATCGATCCCGTTCTTCATCAGGACGTTCACGAACTTCGTGGCGGTCGGGAAATCGGCCTGGTCGGCGGGAATGACGTACCCGCGCGCGTCCCGATTGGCCGGGTTGTGCAGAGCCGCCTCCCAGGCGGCCCGGTCGCGGCCGCGACCACGCTCGGCATTCGCGGCGTCGATCCACTTCGGCAGTACCGTCCAGTTTTCGCGGTTGCCGCGCTCGATCGAGTTCATCCCCATGCGCCAGATGTTGAAGAGGAGGTGGTCCCGGTTGCGCGAGGCGTAGTCGAGGATCGCCATGTTGGCGGTCATCGAATACTCCACCGCCTGACGGAAGTGCCATTCACCCGGTTCGACCGGCAGGGGTAGGTCGTTGCTGCTGATCTGACGGCTGGGCAGGTAGGGGATCTGCATCGGAGTCGGGTTGCCGTTCGTCTCGGTGAGGATTCCGATCATGTTGTGATAGTAGGGGGTGGTGCGCTGACCACCGTTCCACCAGACCGAGAAGCCGGCCCCCGACCGCATGGTGGTTCCTCCCTTACCCTCCTGCACGAAGCGGCCGTGCATCGCCAGGCCAACCTGCTCCATGATCGTCCCGGCCGGCCCTGTCTGGTGATGGTTGTAGACGATCTGGGGATTCCACACCCGGTAGAGGATCCGGTTCATGTTCTCGGTCTCGATCAGGTTCGACATGAACGAATCCCGGTTGTTGTCATGCCCGGCGTACTTGTGATAGAGGACCGGCAGGCCGCCGGTCCGTCGCTCTTCGGGTACGGGATTGCGCATGTACCAGTCGGCGATCAGATCCTGGCCGTCGGGATTGCACTGCACCGCCAGCAGGATCACGTCGTCGAGGATGCGCAGAGTTTCAGCGTCGTCGCGGCTCACCATCCGGTAGACAAGTTCCATCAGCTGCTGATGACCGAGGATCTCGCTGGCATGGAGTCCACCGTCGATCCAGACCACTGCCTTCCCTTCGGCCGCGAACGCCCGGGCTTCACTCTCCGTGATGCCTTCGGCTCGGGCCAGCGAGCGGGAGATCTCCCGGTAGTGGTCCAGTCGGGCATGGTTCTCGGGAGAGGTGATGATGGCCATGAGCTGCGGCCGGCCC
>JALGWK010000322.1 GCA_025774205.1 bacterium | reverse complement strand
GCCAGCACCTCGGGCATCCAGGGACCGAAGAAAGCGTAGAGGGCGAATAGCCCGACGATGATCGAGAGGGCCGGGCCCACCACCCGTCGGGCCGCTTCGAGAAGGATCAGGGCGATGGACACACCCATCACGACATCGAGTCCCGAGGGTACACCAGAGCGCAGGGCGATCCCCTGCCAGTCGAGCATGAGGTAGAGGGCCGCCACCGCGCCGGCGACGGCCAGCAGCCAGTCGAAGGAGGGTACACGATCGGTTGATCCGCCGGAATCGGGAGCCCGCCGCAGACGCCGGACCGGTACCGACAGGAATACCAGGAAGAGGGCGAACGCCAGGTGGATCGCCCGGGTCCGGATACTGTCGAGGATCAATACGCTCGGCAGCGCCAGCTGGAAGAGCGCCCAGATGATGGCGACCGCGCGGAAGAGTTGGCGGGAGGTGCCGGTGAACCGGCGCTCCCGGGATGAAAAGGCCTCAAGCCCCTGGTGCGCTTCCTGGTACTTCCGCAGCAGGGCCATTATCTGATCAGGTCGGGATCGAGATACCGCACGAGATCGTTCTCACGATAGTAGCGCAACGCACCCGGATGTACCGGAGCGGTGAGCCCGGTGAGCATGCTCTCGGGCGTGAGCACCGCATAAGCCGGATGCAGCCCCCGGAACTCCTCGAAGTTCTCGAATATCACCCGTGTCACGGCATAGACCAGATCTTCCGGGACCTCGGCCGAGGTCAGGAACGTGCCGCGCACCCCGAAACTCGGTACGTCTTCGGAATTCTCAGCGTTCGGGTAATGTTCGATCGGCACGATTGCCCGGGTGTAGTAGGGGCGTTCAGCCACCAGCTCGTCGACCGCGGGGCCGGTGAGGGGAATGATCCTTACCTTGATCCGACCAGAGGTGGCTTCCTTGATGTTCCCGTTGGGATGACCGACGGTGTAGAAGAAGGCGTCTATCCGCTCATCCTGCAGCAGGCCGGGAGCCTCGACCGCCTTGACGTACTCGGGCCTGATCTCGTCTTCACCAATGCCGAAAGCCGCCAGGGCGTCTCGGGCGTTGCCGAGCGGTCCCGAACCGGGATTGCCGATATTCACCCGCCGGCCGCGCAGGTCCTCGATACGCGTGATGCCGCTCTCAACCGCGGCGATCAGGGTTACTGATTCGGGGTGAATCGAGAAGACCGAGCGCAGACCGGTCTGCGGCCCTGCCTCGGACCACTCCGCCAGTCCGTGCCAGGCCTGGTACTGCCGGTCCGACTGGACTACCCCGAACTCCAGGTCACCGCTCATCACCGCGTTCACGTTGTAGACCGAACCGGCGGTAGATTCGACGGTGGCTTTCAGTCCGAGTGAGTCGGAGCGGGCGTTGACCATCCGGGCGATCGCCCCCCCGGTGGGGTAGTACAGCCCTGTGACCGCGCCGGTACCGATCGTCAGGAAGGTCGTATCGGTCCGGGCTCCACAACCGGGTACAAGCCCTGTGAGCAGGAGAAGAAGCAGGGGAACAGTTACGGTTCGGAATGGTCGGATGGAGTTTTTCATACCGGACAGCTTACCGGGGATAGATCAATCCTTCCACCGCGGGCTGCAGGGTGAAGACCGTAGCCGCACGGTCTCCGGTCTCCGGATCCACGATGAAACACATGACTTTACCCTGTGCGATCCGTGGTCGCGTGGTCGGCAGTCCGGTCGTCCCTATGTACCGCCCCTCATCGTCGATCACGTGCCAGAGATAAGACTCGCCCTCGACATGTTCTTCCTGAGAGCGCACATCGAGGCACCAGATCCAGCCCTCGTCATCAACCGCCACCTGACGCCAGAACCCGACTGTGTTGGGCCAATCGTAGTCAGATGGAAGCATATTGCGTCCGCTGCGGTTGGCGTACTGTTCAGCATTCGCCCGTTCCCGCTCCATGACGACCTGCTTCATTTCGGCGGTCACCGGCACCGTCGGCAGGTCGATCCTGATATGGAGTCTGGTCCGACCGTTGGTGTCGTGCCAGGTCAACTCGGGGCGGTCGCCGTCAGTCGCGAGGATGCCGTGTCCGGGGTAATACGTGATCTGCGGGGATCCGGCGAACGGCAGGGCCTTCCCCACCGAGATCATGCTGCCGTCCGGCATGGTCTCGACCTTGCGGACGCTGTCCCCGACCAGGCCGGTTCTGATGATCCTCAATGTGTCACGCCCGGTCCCGGTCGCGACCGTCATCGAATACTGTGTCAGACCTGTGGTCCCGTCCTGTTCCATATGAACCCCTGACTGGAGGATCGTTCCCACCGGGGTCCGAGCCAGCCCGAGGGCGTAGCCGCCGATCGGTGAGTGGGCCGTCGCCAGCAGAGTGCCATCGGTCTGGAAATACGAGGTGCGCTGAAGGGTGTAGTCGAAGATGCTCAAGATACCATGAGAGAGGGATTGCAGTGTCATCATCCGGAACTCACCCGGACCCTCGCCCTTCCGGCCGAAGGAGAAGAGGTATTCTCCCCCGGTGGCATAGACCGCGACACGACCGCTCCCCCGGTCACAGACGAAATACTTGCCCTCTGGTCCGGGGAGGAACACACCCGGGTTGAAGAGGAGGCTCTCGGGATCCGACGGGTCCTGCCGCAGGACGAGGAGCGGTTCGATCTCGAAGAGTGGTCCGTCATGCAGGGGGCCGCCGGT
>JALGWK010000321.1 GCA_025774205.1 bacterium | reverse complement strand
CACAGCCTCTGCACCGCGAAGGATTACGGAAACTTCGAAATGATGGTCGACTACCGGATCCTGCCGGAAGGGGACAGCGGCATCTACCTGCGCGGTTCCCCCCAGGTGCAGATCTGGGATACTGCCATGTGGCCGCAGGGTTCGGGTGGGCTCTATAACAACCAGATCCATCCCGGCAATCCCCTGGTTGTGGCAGACAGACCGATCGGCACCTGGAACTCGTTGTATATCAAGATGATAGATGAAACAACCAGCTGGTGGTGGACAACGTCGTGATGGAGAACTACTGGGAACGGGACAAGCCGATCTATCCGACCGGCCAGATCGAGCTGCAGTCGCACGGCAACTCGCTCTACTTCCGCAATATCTACCTCCGCGAGATCGAACCCTGAATCCATCATCGGCCACTCGCGGTTGACCGGGGAGCGACCGGATATGCTCTGGATCACCACCAGCAGCGGTGTGCTCCGATACGATCCGGTCGATGATGACCTCCATGAAGTGATCCCGATGACCGATCGTCGCTGGACAGGTTTCTTCGGGATCGCCTTCCACGAACGAACCGGCACTATTGTGGCTGCGTGCCGACAGCGGCTCGGTTCGAAGAAGATCCGCAAGCATTCGACCGACGTACTCCTCTATCACATCGATCCCGATACAGGGACTGCTGAAGAGCACGCAGCCGTCCACGACGTCCACGACGTCCACCAGATAGCGATCCGGGATGATACCCTCTGGCTCACCGACACCGGACTCAACCGGCTCCACTCCTTCGACCTCGTGAAGGGGACTACCACGGCCGTCCTCCCGGTCGGTGAGGAGCGGGATGACGTTCATCACCTGAACGCGCTGCTTGTTCATGAGGAACACCTGCTGGTCGGCCTCAACAATCGGGGCCAACGCGACGCGGAGATCCTCCGGCTCCCCTTTCCGGTCCTCAGGGATGAAGTCGGAGAACATGACGCTCTCTCCCTGGGAACGATCAGTAAGGTTTCCGGCTTCACCCACACCCACGATCTGGAACCATTCGAGGGAGGCCTGATCTGCTGCGCCTCCCATGACGGGCTCGTGCTGCGGGCCGATGTTCCGGCAGTGCTTTTCGAGGTGGATGGCTGGGCTCGCGGTCTGGCGGTGACGGATGACGGGATCTGGTCAGGAGTGAGCCGGTTCGCGGAGCGGTCACGACGTCACGCAGGCGATCTCGACGGAGAATTGAAATTGTTCGATCCCTCCACCGGAGAGTGCCTGCGCCGGGTCACCCTGAGTGGTGCTGGACAGGTGAACGACCTCCTCACGCTGGCTACCTGATCCCCGGTACCATCGTCGGTTTACTCCACGGGAAAAGCGAGTATCTTCACCTGTCTGATTGAATGAAAGAAACGGACATCAATATTTATCCGCCGACCGGAGTGGGGTAGTGGACGGGGTCTTCATGCTGAACCTGGATTTCAAAAAAGGATTTTTCGCCTCCTGCGGCGTCCTCCTGGTGGTACTCGCCACGATCGGGATCGTGGTCCCGCTGCTCCCGACCACACCCTTCCTGCTGCTCGCCACGGCCTGTTTTCTCCGCAGCTCCGACCGCCTCTACCAGTGGCTGATCACCCATCGCTGGTTCGGGCCGTATATCCGCAATTACCGTGAATACCGGGCGCTTACCCTCCGCACCAAAGTGGTGACGGTTGTGCTGCTCTGGATCACCCTCGGATTCACGATCGTGATTCTGCTCGACAATCTCGTCGTCAGGGTCCTGCTCGTCCTGATCGGGGCCGGTGTGACGGTACATGTCCTGCGGTACCGGACCCTGACGAGGGAAATGCTGCTTCACATGGGTGAAGCCGGGAATCGGACCGGACCTGGCGCTCAGAACGATTGATCACCCTGTCTGGCGGGAGTTGACATTCCTGGGGCGAGATTTATATAGTTTTACTGAGATTTGTATATCTCAGGAGGAGGGTATGCAATGAAACGCGCCACATCGAGTGATACCATCTGGCTGAGCCTGAGCGAGGCCGCGAAGCACCTGAATGTGCACCCTGCCACCCTCAGGCGGTGGGCAGACGAAGGCCAGCTCCCGGTCATGCGGACCCCGGGCGGTCATCGGAGGTTCGCGGCTTCCGACCTCGCCCGCCTGACCAATCGGGAGGGAACCGATCTGATGCTCGGACCGGTGGAGCGGATCTGGGCGGAACGGGCCATGCAGAATACCCGAAATCGCCTGATGGCCGCGCGGGAGGATGTCTGGTTCGGCAGACTCGACGAGAAATCGAGAACCGCCTACCGCCAACTGGGCCAGGATCTTCTCGATCAGACGCTCCGCTACCTCGTCAACGAGGACACCGAGGCCGCTCTCAGAAAAGACGCCCACAACATCGGGCGGCAGTATGCCGAGCTGGCGGTCCGTAATCATCTTTCGCTGAGTGAAGTGCTGCGGGCCTTCATGCTGTTTCGTGACTCCCTGGTAGAAACAGCGATCGAACTGCCGGGGGACATGAGCATCCCACCATCCTCCCAGAAGCTTCTCATGGACCGGATCAACATGATGCTGAACACCGTCCAGCTGGGTGTCGCCGAGGTGTATGACAACTACGTCCGGTGATCACCTGACGATCGCCGCGAACATCCGGCCCCCGGATTCCGTATCCGTATTGAACCTCAGCGAAAGGTCGCGATCCGTGAATGTTCCGGGGAACCTTGTCTGGCTGATATTCGGCGGTCTGCTGACCGGGCTGGGCTACATCATCGGAGGGGCGGCGCTCTGCCTCACGATCGTCGGCATCCCCTTCGGGATTCAGTCGATCAAGCTGGGCATCGCCAACTTCCTCCCCTTCGGAAAGCACATCACCACCCATGAACTGACCAACAGTCCCCTCCGCGTCCTCTTCAACGTCATCTGGCTCATCTT
>JALGWK010000320.1 GCA_025774205.1 bacterium | reverse complement strand
CCGGGCGCGTAGATCAACGCCGAGGAGACTCCCATGGCGCCTTCCTCCATTGCTTCCCGGGTGAGTTCCCGCATCTGCTCCAGTTCGTCCTCGTCGGGAGCCCGGTCGGCATTACCCAGAACGTATACGCGTGGGGTGGCCGTGCCGAGGAAGGAGGCCACATTCACCGACACCCCGCGGTCGACCAGGTACTCGAGGTACTCACCGAGAGTCGTCCACTCGATGTCGTAGGTGATGTCGCCCTGCTGGCGCAATATCTCGGCCTTCATCGCATCACTCAGCGGGCCCATCGAATTGCCCTCACCCATGATCTCGAGCGTCACTCCCTGCAGGATGTCGCTCATCGCGCGACCGTCCTCGATGAGCGATTCGGTGGCCCACGAGAGCATGTTGATGAACCCGGGACTGATTGCCATCCCGGAGGCATCGATATCTTTCCGACCCAGTTCATCCTCCAGGGAGCCGATGGCCGAGATCCGGCCGTCGTCGATCGCCAGATCAGCGATGAACGGCGCGGAACCGCTGCCGTCGTAGATCGTACCTCCGCGGAGGATGACATCGTGATCGGCGCAGGCTGACAGGAGGACCAGGGCGGCCAGGAGGGTGAAGAGGGGGGCTATGCGGCGCATCGAGCTGACCTCTTTCGGAACGGGTGATCCGGGAACTATCTTCATGATGGCAGAGTACCCGAATGAGGTCCTTACATGCTACCAGTTGAAGAAGGCCGCTCCCGAGAAGAGCATGATGAGGGCGAAGAAGCCCATGATGGCGGCGACCCCCATGCCGATGATGAAGTTGGCGACGAAGTAGTGTCCCCAGATGGTGAAAGCCCGCCTCAGGAAGTTGCCGTCGAGCAGGTTCGAGTCGGGTACTTTCGTCTCGAGAGTTGCCAGTTTCTTTTCGAGAGCGGCTATCCGGCGGTCCCGCTCATCGATCTGACCGCTGGTCGGTTCGGCTGACATCGGTTCTTCCTCTCCTCAGCTGACGGATGGTGTTGGTAGATGGTACGTATTGAACGACACGGTTTTTCAGTGGTTCAGATCATCGCACAAGATCACACCAGCAGGATGGATAGAGGTTTGATCGAAGGCTCTTATCGGGCCGTCAGCCGATCCTTCGCCGAGCGGAGGGCGAGCATGGCGACGTCGGTACTCTTGAGCTTCCCCCGTACTCTGGCCATGTTCATGTAGTTTCTGACCGTAGTCGCCGGCACTTCGCTCTGCTCCTCATCCGGCTTCCGCTCAAGGATCAGGCTCCCCGAGGGGCAGGTGGTCACACAAAGACCGCAGCCGATACACATCTTCAGATCGACCGCCACGACCTCACCATCAGGAACGATCGCGTCCATCTGACATCGCTCGATGCAGTCTTCGCAGCCGATGCAGGTCTCCGGCTCATGGGCGACGATGAAGGGGGAGGATACGAGCGCGGCCGGCTCCGGGTGCCGCTTGAAGGAGAGCAGTACCTGGCAGCAGCATCCGCAGCAGCAGCAGATGTTCGTCGGGCTGCGGGCGTTGCTCGGCTGCAGGACCAGTCCTGATTCGTCGGCTTTCTTCAGGATTTCGAGCGCCTCTTCGGCGTCGATCTCGCGGCCGAGGCCGTTCTCGATGTAGTAGTCAGCGCCGCGGTTGAAGACCAGGCACGCTTCCATCGGGTGATCGCAGCCCTCCCCGACCATCTCGTGTTCTTTCCTGCAGATGCAGGGAGCGACCGCGATCCTTTTGCGGCTCCGTATGATCTCGTCGGCCTGCTCGTACGGCATGATCTCGTGACCGACCGCGATGTCCTGGTTGATCGGGATGGTCCTGAGCTGCGGGGCCTGCTCCCAGACCTCGTTGTTGATCAGGTGGGGGAGGTACTCGTTCATGTCGTTGATCAGTCCGGTGTCCAGGTCGTTGACGTGGAACTCCCAGATGCCGATCACGAACTGCAGGGCCATGTACTGGTTCTCGCCGTCACGCGCGATCCGGTAGATCAGACCCTTCTTCGACATGTCGTAGAGGCGTTCGGTGGCTTCCTCCTTGTCGAGCCCGGCCCGTTTGGCGATCACCCGCACCGGTTCGAGCATCGGCGTGAGCTTCAGGGCCAGTTCGGCCTCATCTTCTGAGAAGAGGCGCTTGAGGATACGCAGTTCCACGCCGCTCGTGGTGGCCGGGTACCCTCCGGGCAGGTCGTCGAGGTGCTGTCGGAGCCGTTCCCAGAGTTCTTCAGCCATCACTGCCCGTCCCGCTCAGAAGGCGCCCCATTTCTGCTTGCCGGGGATGTAGTAACTGGGGCAGATGAACTTGAGGGAGTTGGCGAACTTCCGGGCCTTCCGCAGCCGTGCCTCACCCTCATCGGCCATCTGGTCGAGATCATCACCGAAGAGATCGTCGAAGTATTCTTCGGCAGCCTTCTCGCGCTCCTCCTTCGTCGCGAACTGGGCCCTGATCAGGGCGAGTTCACCGACATCGAGCCAGATGCCGGCACATCCAGGGCACTCATCCACCTCAGCCTCCTTCTTCGGGCTGAAGAAATGGCGCATCAGCACCATATCCCCGCAGGAGGGGCAGTTCCGGCGGCGCTCACGATCAACCTGGATGGCGGGATCCCGCTCGATATCGAGCAGCGACTCACCCGCCGTCTCATGCTGTTCGTCCAGCCGGTTCAGTTCGAGCTG
>JALGWK010000319.1 GCA_025774205.1 bacterium | reverse complement strand
GCGTAGCCGAGTCCGAGGAAGAGCCCCATGGCGATGAGGGGCGTCAGTGCCTCTCCGAGGGTCGGTCTGCGGTGAGTGGTCTCCATAGGCGAGCCAGAGTAGTGAATGCGTTCAACGACTTCAAGCATTCCATCCGGTGGTCTGCTTGATCTCTGGTTCCCGATCGGGACTCTCTGCTAAAGTGTCATGTCACAGCGCCGCTCGAATGCACCAGTTGTTGCGTGACAGGGCGCTTAAATGCTCGGCGACCGGAAATGGTATAAAGTAATGGTGCCTCCTGATGGAGGCAGTGATGATGACGCGATCGAGTAATGCCGGACGGCGGACAGTGAGAGAACAGACAGGGGAGCAGCAACCATGAGGCGAGTAGCAGCGGCAGCGGCGGTAGCGGCAGGTTTCCTTTGCGGGATCATGGTGTTCACGATCAGCGCGAACGCCCAGGAGCAGGTCGATCTCGAGATGTTCGGGAAGATCCGTGCCGAGGGGTATGAGCGGTCACAGGTGATGGAGTTCTACAACCGGTTCGTGGATGTGTACGGACCGAGACTGACCGGCACGCGGATATACAAGGAATCGGCCGACTGGGTGCGTGACAGGTTCGAGGAGTGGGATCTCGACAATGCCCGGCTGGAGAGCTGGGAGTTCGGCCGGGGCTGGACCCTGGAGGGCTTCACCGCCGAGATGATCTCTCCCCGATTCGATTATCTCATCGCCTATCCGACCGCGTGGAGCCCCTCCACGAAGGGGCGGATCGAGGGACGCCCGGTGATCCTGGCAGGGAAGTCGCTGGCGGAACTGGAGACTCTCCGTGGTAGTCTCGCCGACAGGATCGTGATGACCCGTCCGGCCGAGACCCGCTTCATCGTCACCGACCGGGATCCGCCGGTGGATGAGCGACCCGGCGGGTATTCAGACGACTATCTCCAGCAGGAACCGGCCGGCCGGCGGGAACTGCAGCAGTTCCTGTCCAGTGAACCGATCGGTGCCATCCTGGAGCCGAGCCGGGGAGTGCACGGAACGGTCTTCGTGCTGGGCCGTGACCGGGGCGATGACTACCCCCCCGTCATCAGCATGGCCGCCGAGCACTACAACATGATAACCCGCATGCTTGGCCTCGGGCTCCCGGTTGAGGTGGCGGTCGAGGTGAAAGCGCGCTTCGAGGAAGAGGACACCAACGGTTACAACATCCTGGCCGAGATTAAGGGGACCGATCCGGAGATCGGTGACGAGGTGGTCATGCTCGGTGCCCACCTCGATTCGTGGCACACCTCACCGGGTGCGGGTGACAACGCCGATCATGTCGCGGCCTGCATGGAGGCTGTGCGGATCCTGAAGGTCCTGGGCGTGCGGCCCCGCCGCACGATCAGGGTCGCCATCTGGGGTGGGGAGGAGGAGGGACTCCTCGGTTCCCGGGAGTGGGTGGAGCGCCATCTCAGTGGAGATGAGAACCGGGACGCCCGGGAGAAGTTCTCGGTCTACTTCAACCTCGATCCGGGCTACGGACCCGTCTACGGCTTCTTCCTGGAGGAAATGGAATCAGCCCGACCGATTTTCAAGGCGGTCCTGGATGAGTTCGCCGACCTGGACGCCAATACTCTGGTCCACCAGGGGATCGGCAGCACCGATCACGTGCCGTTCCTGCGGGCGGGAGTGACGGCCTTCAATGCGATCAACTCCTACGTCGACTACGACGTGCGCATCCATCACACCAACATGGATACCTGGGAGCGGGTAACCGAGGATGAGATGAAGCAGGCCTCGGTCGTGATGGCCGCGCTCATCTACCACGCCGCCATGCGGGACGGGATGTTCCCTCGTCGGGAGGATCGCTGACCGCGGTTGACGGCGTAATGCCTGTGACTGTGACCGTAACCGGGTTCACCGGAATCTCAAGTAGTGAAAGTGATCGGTTGGATCAGGACCCAGGCTTGACCGGCGGCAGACGCTCGATGATCGCCCGGGCGAAGGTGTCGGTGTCCAGGTCGCCGCCCAGATCTTTCGTTTTCCGGCCATCACCCAGAGCCTGATCGTAGGCTGACTTGATCCGGTCGGCCGCGGTCCTGCAGCGGGGATCCGAGGCTGAGTCGGCCAGGTGGTTGAGCATCATCACGCCTGACATGAGCAGGGCCAGCGGATTGGCGATCCCCTGGCCGGCGATGTCCGGGGCTGAACCGTGTACAGCCTCGAAGACGGCCATCTCGTCACCGAAATTCGCCCCCGGTACTACCCCCAGTCCGCCTACCAGGCCGGCACATAGATCACTCACCACGTCGCCGTACAGATTCTCCAGGAGCAGGACATCGAACTTCGTGGGATCCTGGACAAGCCGCATGCATCCCGCGTCGATGATCATTTCCTGAAAATCGATGTTGGGGTATTCCCGCTCGTGCACTTCGTGGGCCACTCGCAGGAACAGTCCGTCGGTGAGCTTCATGATGTTGGCCTTGTGGAACACGGTGATCTTCCGGCGGCGACGCTGGGTGGCGAAGCGGAAGGCCCAATGGGAGATGCGGCGGCAAGCGGTTTCGGTGGCCACCTTCATGCTCATCACCACGTCGTCGGTGACCTGGTTCTCCACGCCGCTGTACAGTCCTTCGGTGTTCTCGCGGATGATGATCAGGTCAATGTCCTCGAACCGCGTGGCCACACCTTCGAGACTCCGCACGGGTCGCAC
>JALGWK010000318.1 GCA_025774205.1 bacterium | reverse complement strand
CAGTTTCGCCGGCGGGAAAGGGCATGACCGCATAGCAGTGGCCCGGCTCAAGAACTACTACGATCTCACCAGCGATGCCTACCTGGAGATCGGTCTGAGCGGCGCGCAGGGCGCCAATGATCTCGCCGGAGATCATCTCTCGACGATCTGGGGAGTGGACCTGAACTACCGCTGGGCTCCTGCCGGCCGCAGTCACTACCGTTCATTCGATGTGCGGGCCGAGGCACTCTTCAGCAGCCGGGAAACCCCCCTCGGCACGATACAGACATGGGGAGGCTACCTCTCGGCCCAACGTCGGCTCGGGGCCCGACTCGTGGCCAGCGTCCGGTTCGACTACACCCAGCTCCCCTGGGACAGGAACGAAACGATCCGCGGAATCGCTGCAACCCTCGACCTCTGGCAGAGCGAGTTCGTGTTCTTCCGGATCCAGATCGATTCCGTCCGGATGTCCTTTGCCGACTCCGGCACCATCAACCGCATGATCCTGCAGACGGTATGGTCGATGGGACCACACAAGCATGAAGCGTATTAGAGGAGGTTCGATCATGAAACGCAGCACTCTCTGTACCGTTGCCGCCGTAGTGCTCATCGGCACGCTCGGGGCAGGCCTGCCGCAGGAACCGGTTAAGGTCGTTGGCAGTATTCCCGATTTCGCCGCCCTTGCGCAGGAGATCGGGGGAGACCTGGTGGATGCCTCCTTCATTGCCCGGGGCAACCAGGATCCCCACTTCGTACCGCCGAAGCCGAGCCTGGCCCTTATGCTCTCCGATGCCGACCTCTTCGTCCAGACCGGTATCGACCTCGAGATGTGGGCCCCGCCACTGATCGACAAATCACGCAACCGCAACATCATGGAGGGCGCCGACGGTTACGTGGCAGTCACTGCCGGGATGCAGCTTATCGACGTGCATGAAGCGGCCGACCGCTCTGCCGGTGACATCCACGTGCACGGCAATCCGCACATCCAGACCTGTCCCGCCCGTCTCAGGCAGGCGGGCGCCAACATCAGGATAGGCCTGCAGAAAGTCGATCCGGCACACAGTGCGGATTTCGACCGCGGTTACCGGGATTTCCTCGACCGCTGGGATCGGGCCCTCTTCGGGGATGAGATCGTCGATCTGATCGGCGGTGACCTCCTTGCCGAGATGGTTGAGAACGCGACACTCTTCGAGTTTCTCGAGAGTGAACCGTACAACGGCGGTACACTGCTCGATCACCTCGGCGGCTGGTACGGGAGGGCGGCTCCCCTGCGGGGGCTCCAGATCATCGCCTATCACAAGAACTGGTCGTACTTCGCCCGGGCGTTCGGCATGGAGATCATTGATTTCGTCGAACCGAAACCGGGAATCCCCCCTACCGCTCGACACGTCAAGCAGGTGATCGATGAGATCAACGACTACGGCATCGAGTTGATGCTGGTGGCCAACTACTTCGAGAGGAACACTCCAAGGAAGATCGAGGAACGCACGGGTGTGCGGGCGGTTTTCCTGCCGATCTCGGTCACCGGTGTGGAGGGGACCGACACTCTTTGCGAACTATACGACTACTGGATCGATACGATCCTCACAGCTCTGGCCGAGGCAAACTGAGCACCGACTGGAAGGAGACGTACTTCATGGGCGAGATCATCGCATTCCTTTTTCCCCCCTTCGTCGCCACCGTGGCAATCGTGGCGATCCATGTCTACCTCGGCATCCATGTACTCGAGCGGGAGATCATTTTCGTCGACCTGGCCCTGGCTCAGATCGCCGCATTCGGTTCTATTGTGGCATTCGTGATCGAGCCGGGCGGCCCGACCATTCACACCTACTTCTGGTCGATACTCTTTGTGGTCGTCGGATCGGCCATCTTCAGTGTGACCCGTGTGCGCAACCAACGGATCCCTCAGGAGGCGATCATCGGGATCGCATACGTAGTCGCCACCGCCGCCTCGATCATCGTGGCCGACCAGTCGGCCGGCGGCGCCGAACACATCAAGGAGACCCTCATGGGGGCCATCCTCTGGGTCAACTGGGGTACGATCGTACCACTGGTGATCCTCTATCTGGTGATCGGCGGAGTGCACTGGCTGCTGCGCAAGCGGTTCATGAATCTGACTGCTGAATACCGAAACGGTGAGTTCGGCAAAGGAGACCGCTGGCTCGACTTTGTCTTTTACCTCACCTTCGGGCTGGTCATCGTATTCAGTGTGAAGGTCGCCGGAGTCCTGCTGGTCTTCAGCTTCCTGGTGGTCCCAACGGCGATCTCAGCCCTTTTCAGCACGTCATGGAAGACCCGATTGCTGATCGGCTGGGGGATCGGTGTTCTCGCGACCGTGCTGGGGTTGATGTTGTCATGGTGGATCGATGTCCCGTGCGGGCCAAACATCGTGATCCTGCTGGGCATCTTCCTGCTGTTAGCGGCCGCCCTCCGACCATTGATCGCAAAATTGGCAGAGAAGTCTCAGGTCGGCACCTGACCTGTTCCACCTGAGCGCCGCTGCCACAGGTGGCGGCGCTCAGGTGATCCTCACACGACCCCTCGATTCTCATCCTCGCATCTCTTATCCCATCATCAACCCTCCAGCTTTTCGACCTCCTCCACGAGCGGCACATACCGGTCGTAGGGGAGCGCTCCCCAGCTCTCGGCGGTGATAGCTCCCTCGCTGCGGGATATCAACGAGACCCGATGAGCGGTCT
>JALGWK010000041.1 GCA_025774205.1 bacterium | reverse complement strand
GAGATAGGCAAGGAATTCTATCGTGAACGCCGCTGATTCGGCGATCCCGAACGGCGCCAGCAGGATCACCCCGGCCCACTCTCTGACGCCGAGTCCCCCGAACGAGATGGGGAGGGCCGCCACGGTGGCGATGAGCGGTACGACCACGAACAGATCACCCGGTGCGATAGGAATCCCGAGGGCCTGCGCGCACCACCAGTGAGTCCATATCCGGACCGCCTGGGCGGCCAGGGCGACCGGCATTACCATCGCAATCGTTTTCAGACGCCCACCCTGCCGCATGGCGTCGAACACCCCCTTCAACCGCTCCCGGGTTCGGGGAGACCGCCCCCGCATGATTGGAGCGATCAGTCGTTCCACGATCCCGGGGGTGAAGATGAGGACCAGACCGGCGGCAGTCCCTCCGCCGGTGAATGCCAGCAGGATCCAGCGGAACGGATCGGCCAGATCACCGAACCGGAGGAGGACGGCAAGCAGTCCGAGCAGCAGGAGCGCTGTGATACCGGTGAGCCGCTCGAGCAGGGTCGCGGCCAGTACGGAGCGTCCGGCGCCGGTCTCCCGATAGACAACATAGACCCGGTAGGAGTCACCACCGACGCTGCCCAGGAAGAAATTGTTCAGAAAGAGAGAGGCGAAGTAGAGGCTCGTGGTCCGTTCGATGCCCATCGGAACATCCACCGAGTCGAGGAACCGACGCCAGATCAGAGCCACTGCCATATGACTGGCCGCCAGGAGACCGATCGCCATCGCCACCGGCAGCATCGTGGCGCTCCGGAGGAGTTCCCAGCTGCGTTCGAGATCGACGCTGAAGAGGAGGAAACCGAGGACGATCGCGGTCACGGCCAGTTTCAGGAGGAATGACCGGTGCCCCCGCTTCACGACATCTTCTCCCTCGCTACCGTACTCTCCCAACCCGCCACCCTGTCGGTCAGATCCCGGCTGCTTCTCACTCCCCGCAGGTACCTCGCCGAGACGACACTCCCCTGGAGGGTTCCCCACTCCGCTCGGCCGCCCCGGCCGATCGACCTCACCGTGGACCGATCCCAGGGACGACGGAAGAGGCCGGCCATTAACCCGCGCGCGGCTGCGGCCGCCATGACCGGTTGCCCCGTAAGAAGCCACCTGAGCGCCGCGAGTATGTCGAGGGCCGTTCTGATCATCATGATCTTCAACAGCCGGGTGCCGTGCAGGTTCCGCCGCAGGGTCCACCAGTTGTTCCTGAAATTGAGGTAGGTTTTCCGTCCTCCGACGGGAAGGGTGGAGGGACCCATATGGTAAACAATCGCGCCCGAGACCGATTCGATGCGCCCCCCGGCTGTCCGGTGACGCCAGCAGAGATCGATCTCCTCGAAGTGAGCGAAGAAACTCTCCTCGAAACCACCCAGTTCCCGGAAGAGTGCCGTGGGACCGGCCAGGTTTCATACTGCCCGTCATCGATCTCCACCTGGTCGAAGAGGCGTCCGAGCGCGAACGGGTACCCCCACCGATCGATCAAGCCTCCGGCCCCGCCGGCGTAATCGAAGCGGTGGGGAACACCGGAAGAACGCAGGACCGGCTGCAGCAGCGGCAGGTCATCATCGGGAGATGATTCCAGCCGGTCGACGAGGGATTCGATCGCTCCGGGCGCCGGTACGGCGTCGTCATTGAGGAAGACGCACCAGCGCGCGCTCGCGTGTTCAAGACCGAGGTTGGCGCCGCCCGCGTAACCGAGGTTCGATGCGGAACGGATGACTCGAAGGGAGGGGAAGAGAGCCCTCGCCTCTTCCACCGATCCATCCGTGGAGGCGTTGTCAACCAGCACGATCTCAAGTTCGATGGACACCCGGACGAGGGAGTGCAGTGTCGCGAGTAGAGGGCGCGAACCTGTGAGGTGCGGGATTACAATCGAGCATCGAGGTGTACCGGACATGACCGATCGATCCTACCAGTTGAACCGGAGGGCCAGTTGGGGCAGGTCATCCGGCATCCGTCCCTCGGTGAAGTCGGCCAGCCAGGCGCGGGCACTGCTGTCTCCGGGCGCTCTCTCGAGCCATTTCCCGACAACCCAGGCGGCGCGGTCATACTGGCCGTCGAACGCGAACAGGTGCATCAGCATGAGCAGGGACTGGACCATTTCGACGCCGGGTTCGGGGATGTCGATAAGGGGGGTGAGTCGCGTATCCTCGAGCGGCATTCCGTCCGGGAGATCGGGATCGCCGGCGATGATCCGGAGCCATTGCTCGAGCGCCGCGGCTGCTTCTGGAATCTGTCCTGCTTTCGCGCGGGAATGGATGAGACTCGAATACGATCTGATCCGGTTCTGAGGCAGCTCGAAGGTGCCGGTCAGGGCTTCCTCGAACATGCGTATCGCCCGGGTGGTATCTCCGGCAGCCATGACCACCATGGCCCAGTAGCCGAGATAGTCGGGCGCGGAGAGGTCGACCGTCACATCGCCCCACTCGAGGAGTTCCAGGGCGCTTCTTGTGTCACCATCCTGCAGAAGTACGTCAGCGGCCTCCTGCACGACCACCCGGTAGTTATGAAGGAGGGTGGTGGTCTCTTCATCCTTGTAGACCCGCGGGTCGGTGATCCCCCGGAACTGGAATACCTCCCCCAGGTTGTGCAGCATCGATTCGATATCCACCCGCCGGGCGTCGGGAAGAACACGGAAGGCGAATCCCTCCAGCTGCAGGTAGGGGGTGAACCAGGCCTGATTCTCGGTCGGGACCGTGATGGCGAAGTAGACAGGACGCTCCCACTGGTTGGCGGCGATGATCAGACCGACCATCTGGTCCTGGATACGGATGGGCGTCTGGCCGGGGATATTCCACTCGATCCCTTCCAGGACGATGGTCGAATCCTGGGCAAAGCCCGCGACTCCCATCTGGGTGTCGATATACCTGTCGTCCAGGGCGATCGGCAGTTGCGGCTGCCTGTCCCTCAGCTCCTTGATATACCAGCCGGTGTTCAGCAGGCTCAGATTCACCACCCGTACATCGAGCCGCATTCCCTCCACCGTCTGCAGGTACCAGAGCGGGTAGGTATCGTTGTCTCCGTTGGTGAAGAGGATCGAGTTGGGCGGACAGCTCTGGAGGATATTGTAGCCGTAGTCCCAGGCGATGTAGTCACCCGACCGGTCATGCCGTTGCAGATTGATGCCGAACTGGGTGATCGTGAGAGCCGCTCCGAGCAGGATGATCGTGAGGAGGACCACCTTCGGAGCGGAACGGGAGAGCTTCTCCCGCAGGAACCCGGCCAATCCGGCCATGCCGATGCCGATCCAGATGGCGGTCGCGAAGTAGCATCCGATGTAGATGTAGAAGCGGTCACGCGGCTGGGGATCGGGCATGTTCAGGTAGAGAACCAGACCGAGCCCCATCACGAGCCAGAGGGCGGCATTGGCGAAGAAGGTCCGCTGGTCGCGCACGAGATTGAACAGCGCTCCCCCGATCGCCAGCAGGTAGAATGGCTGCCAGAACTCGCTCCGGAAATAGCGCAGGAAGTGGAAATCGAGCTGGTAGGAGAGGAGATCGGCTTTCCGATCGAACATCGAGAAAAGCATCGACTCACTGCCGTACTGCCGGCGCTGTAGGAACTGGAGGAAGCTGTCCAGTGTCTCCGGATTGTTCATGTCGATCGCCGGATCAAGGCCCGACCGGATGAAGATCAGGGCGTAGACGCTGTATCCGACCAGGAAGAGGATCACCGAACCGATCCACACCTCCCGACGCCTGAGCACCGCGCGGTCGAAGTGCCAGAGAAGTATCAGGATGGAGGGGATCGTGAGAAGCGCCAGCAGGTGGTTGCCGGCACCGATGCCGAGCAGGAAGCCGATCAGCAGCAGGAATGACGCCCTCCCCTGGTCTCCCCCGCCGCGGACATGGCGCAGTGCCAGCCAGAAACAGAGCGCGGTAACCATGATGGAGAGAGAGTAGACCTCGGCCTCGACGCTGTTGAACCAGGCGGAATGGCTGAAGGCGAACGCCAGCGCACCGGTCGCGGCCGCCACCACCCCGGCCACCCCGATCTCGCCGTTCACTCCGATCTTGCCCTTCACTCCTTCCCCGTTTCCGTCGATCAGATGGAGCATTTCGAGGATGATGCCGTAGAGGAGTAGAACGGTGACGGTTCCGGCCATGACCGAGACGAGATTGATCTCCGCGGCCGCTGAGAAGGGCGTTGGCATCAGGCTGAAGAGACGTCCCAGCAGTACGAAAGTCGGAGCTCCGGGGGGATGCGGGACTCCCAGGGTTACGGCCGTGGCGATGAATTCCCCGACATCCCAGAACGCGACGGTCGGCGCCATAGTCATGGCATAGACCAACAGCGTGACGATTCCGACCAGGCAGGCTCCGATCAACCGCGGATCACGGGCCCGACTCTCTTCGGGGAGTCCGATCATAGCTTTCCAGTTACTCAGGTGAGGGGACATAAGTCAAGGCGTGATAACCGACCGCGCGATCCGCGCCGGGGCCGGGATACCGGATGAGGCATACTGCACGACGAATGAGTTCAGGGCGCGAATCCGGTCAGCTGGATCGTGGGCAGAAGCGCCACCAGTTCAGTCTCAGCGACATCACCTATGACGGTGACGCGGACATCACCGATCCAGCCGGTGGCATACGCGGAACCGAGACGGCTCCCTGAACGGATATCTCTCAGGCCCGCCTTATCCCGGCCTTCAGGAGCATCTTCCGGGTCGGTCACGGCGAATATCGAGAGGGACGCGTATCCATCGGAATACACGCTCTGCAGGTACTCCTCCCCACGCCTCCTCCCTTTCCGGATCTTGACGAGCGTGAATCCGGCCGGCAGCCGGTTGGAGAGCGGCGCGTGTCGTTCGGTCTCACGCAAGAATTCTCCCGGAGTGGAGTATTCCTCACCCCGGGTTTCGGTCACCGTCTCCGCGCCCTCGGGGAGCGAGAACGATTCGACCCGCAGGCGGGCACGGAATCCGATCCGCTGGTATTCGTACTTCGCCACGAGTTCCCCACGGGAATCATATTTCTCCAGCTTCAGCGGAACCCCGTAGGTGCTGTCGACCCAGGCCTTGATGGACGGCCGGCCGGCATAGTGGGGGTCGATCCTCACCGCCAGGGTGGCGCGGCCGGCGACCGGAGGCCCTTCCTCGGCCCGGATGAGGTAGTTCTTCCGCAGCAGGTCGAGATAGGTGTCGGAGATCACCAGCCCGAGCGTCTGGTCGGGCGACCGTTCACTGATCCAGACCGTATCTCCATCACTCCATTCGTAGAGGTGCGGTCCCTGGGCCAGCACGTGCCACTCACGCTCCTCGGGCAGATTGCGGAAGTCGACGCGGTACTCGTCGGGTGGCGCGTGCAGGACCCGCTGTTCGTAAACCAGGTCATCCTTCTCCGGATCGCCGGAGAAATGCGTATGGGTGCGGATCCCGACGAAGGCGATCTTCGCCTGCTGTTTCAGGGTCTCGAGGAGAACCTCCTGCGGGATGCTCCCCGGCTCTGATGAAACAGCGGCGAACACCCTTCCTGTAGAGAGGAGGGGGAGGAGAAGAAGACCGGTTGAGATAAAGGAGCGGGATACAAAGTGACCTGCGGTCACGCGGGAGCGCATCGGAAAATCAGTTCTTACCCTGATTGGCCAGGATCAGGAGAGTGGTGCCGTCACTGAAGGGGACAAGGTCGGAGACGCGGGCATGCGCCTCGAACATGTAGTCGGGGAGATCCTGATCTTCAACGACCTCATCCGTCACTGTCATCAAAGGGGAACGGGAATTGAGCAGGGTCAGCGAAGTCACGCTGACGAGCAGGATCGCCGAGACGGCCAGGACTATCCGGCGCCAATCGAGTCGGACCGGAGCGGGGATGGGGATGATCCGGTCCCGCATCTTCAGAGTAGCGGCGAGCAGGGCCTCGTATCCTCCCGGAGGAGGTTCCACTTCGACCGGGCTGGTGTCGATCGCTTCGAGAAGCGTTTCCAGATCGTCCCGGGCGGCGCGACAGCCCGGACACACTTCGAGGTGTCCCCGCAGCTGGCGGGCATCCTCATCGTCGAGCCAGCCCTCTCTGAGGGCTGTCAACCGCGCTGTTTCAGGACAGATCGTCATCTGTTCATTCCCTCGAGCTGATCCCGGAGTTTCATCCGGCCGTAATGGAGCCGGCTCATCACAGTACCTTCAGGGCACTCCAGAACTTCAGCTATTTCCCTGTGGCTGTACCCTTCCATGTCGAAGAGCACCACGACCATGCGCTGTTCGGGGGAGAGCGTCTCCAGCGCCCCCTCGATCCGTGCACGGATCTCGGCAATCTCGTAATCCTGTTCAGGATCTCCCCGTTCGACGAGCGTTCCGGAGGTGTACTCATCCTCGGAATCGACAGGATCCCCTCCCCTGAGGGAGACTCCCTTGTCGCCAAGGAACTTCTCTTCCATACCGGCCGCAAAGGCCCCGCTCCTGAGCTTCTCCCGCTTCAGGAAATTCAGGGTCTTGTTCACGACGATCCGGTAGAACCAGGATGAAAAAGAGTACCGTCTGTCAAATCCGGCCGCTGAACGATGAATCTCCAGAAGGGCGTCCTGGGCGAGATCCCATGCATCTTCCCGATTACGCGTCATCCGTAACGCGATCGAATAGGCCTTCTTGATATAGCGGCGTCCCAGTTCCTCGAACGCCTCCCGGGCGCCATCCGCGATATCGGCGATCAGGGCCTCATCGGTCGGGAGACAATCGCTGTCCAGCCGGGCTTTCACGGGTTATACAATCCGCCTTTTCGATCCCTTCAGGTCTTCCGCGGGATCCCAGCTCCCGATCCGTTCCGCAAGTCTGAGTGATCGCAGAGCCAGATCGGTCTCGGTGTGGTACTCCAGATGGCGCCGGAGCAGCCGGCTGCAGCTCCGGCGGACCTCATTGTCCGGCTTCAGAGCCGCGGCGGCGGCGATGCCGTCCGGTCGCGACAGTCGCAACAGCAGCGCGGCCGTCTCCCCGGACAAGGTAATGTACGCACCTTCCGGAGGATAGCAGTCACTGCAGCGGACCGCTCCCTCGGTCAGGGAGAAACGGACGGGATCGGTGACCGGCCCGCCACAGCCGGAACATGTCTCCAGATGGATCGCGTACCCCAGGGAGGCAGCCAGGTGGATCTGGTAGATGTGGAAGAGAAGCTGCGGATCGCCTATCCCCTCTTCGTAGGCGTGGAGGATAGCCAGCAGCAGTTCGAACACATCTTCACTGGCGTGTTCCTGCCAGACGACACGGGAAGTCAGTTCAAGGACCGCCTGGGCCCAGGTGGAACTGAAGAGATCCTCCCTGATCTGTCCGTATGGCTGCAGCAGATCGGCCTCGGTAACGGTCTGGAGGTCCCGACCCTCCCGGACCGAGAGGGTGACCCTGACCCGCTGGAGCGGTTCGAGAGTGGCACCGAACCGACTCCGCTTGCCCCGGGCTCCCCTTGCGATTCCCTTTACGAGTCCGTTCTCACGGCTCATGAAGGTCACGATCCGGCTGGTCTCACTGTACGGTTGTGAACGCAGGATCACTGCGTCGAGAGTTAAAAGTGTCATGCCACGGTTGTTGCGTGACAGGGCACGGGTGTCATGTTGCGGGACCGGGCACGGGTGCCATTATCCGGCGTAGTTGAACCAGCGCAGGAGCAGCGTGGCGAGTCCGAAGTATATCAGCAGACCGACCACATCATTCGACATCGTCATGAAGGGCCCGGAGGCCAGGGCCGGATCGATTTTGTACCGGTCGAGGAGAACCGGTATGACCGCTCCCAGAGTGGCAGCGACCAGGATTCCCATCAGCATGCTCAGGCCGACGATCACCGCAAGTACCCAGGCACCCTGCCACAGCCAGGCGATCGCGCCGACCGAAAGGCCGCAGGCCAGTCCCATCACCAGGCCAATGCGCATCTCCCTGAGCAGTCGGCTGCCGAGGTGGATCAGGTCGGCCTGTCCGGTGGCCAGACCCCGGACGACGATGGTCGAGGACTGCAGTCCGATACTCCCGCCGATCGCCATGACAACCGGGATGAAGATGGCCAGGACCATGTACTGTTCCAGCATCTGTTCGTGGTTGTCGATGATGAGACCAGCCACCAGCGCGCTCACCAGACCGATCATGATCCATGGCAGGCGCCCCCCGGCGATCCTCAGGGAAGAACGCTCGATGATGTCATCGGAACTGACACCCGCCATCAGCATGAGATCCTCTTCGATCTCGTCCTCAAGGACATCGGCGATGTCATCGTGGGTGATCCGGCCCATCAGCCGGCCGGAATCATCCACGACCGGGATGGCCGCCAGGTCGTACTGCTGGACCAGCCGGGCGACATCCTCCTGGTCCATCTCGAGCGGGACCGAGGTGATGTCGGCCCACATGAACTCATCCACCCGCCGGGAACCGGGAGAGAGAAGAAGATCCCGGAGCCTGAGGAGTCCGGTCAGTTTTTCCTGATCGTCGACCACGTAGACGTAGTAGATCGATTCCACTTCCTCGACCGCCCTCCGGATCGCCTCGATCGCCATCGAGACGGTAGCATCCTGTCGGACGGCCACGTAATCGGACTCCATGAGCCCGCCGGCGGTCTTTTCATCGTAGGAGAGGAGATCCCTGATCTCCTGTCGTTCCTCCTCGGCGACATGACTCAGGACCTCTTCGGCGGCCGCCTCATCCAGCTCCCCCACCAGGTCGGCCGCGTCATCGGTCGGCATCTCCTCCACGAGTTCGGCGAGTTCATGCGGAGGCACCAGCTCGACCAGCGGGGTCCTGGCGGTCTCTTCCATCTCGGCCAGGATGTCGGAGGCGGTCTCGCTGTCGAGGAGGTCGAGCACCCTGACGGCGTACTCCGGGTCCATGACATCGAGGACATCAGCGATATCGGCGTGGTGCAGATCGACCAGCAGGTTCCGGATCATCCCGAGGTTCTGCTCTTTCGCCCCCAGCAGGCGATCGAGCGTAACGACCAGTTCCCGCTTGTGCTCGTCCAGGCTCTCTATGGTGCGACGGGTCGTCATGCAGTCGGCTCCCCGTCCGTTCCGGCTGTTGATGCGGTCGGGTTGACCGCTCCTCCCGATATGATCAGTTTGAGCGCGTCCTCGACCGGCATGGCCAGGTCGACACAGTCCTTCCGGGGGATAACCAGCATGAATCCGCTGGTCGGGTTCGGGGTGGTGGGCAGGAAGATGAAGTAGTAGTCGTCAGGCGGCATGTTCTGCAGCGCATTGGAAGCTTCATCATTGGTGACGAAGCCGACCGACCACATCCCCCGCCGCGGGTACTCGAAGAGGACCGCCCGCTTGAAGGCCCCCTTCTTGCTGCTCAGGAACGCCTCACTGATCTGGCTCACCGCACTATAAACCCGCCTGATGATCGGGATCCTCGTAAGGATCCTGTCCCCGAAGGCCAGCGCCCTGGCACCCAGCACGTTCCGGGCTATCAGTCCGAGGAGGAAGATGATCAACAGGAGTGCGAGGATGCTGAGGACGGGCACCAGGTGTTCCACCCGCAAGCCAAGCAGCAGCGGAGCCTCCAGTTGTTCAGCGCCGCCGAAGATCAGCGAGATGGGCCCGTAAAGCACACCGGACAGCAGATTGAACAGCTGTTCGAGGATCCAGATCGTCAGCAGCAGCGGCACGAGGACGATCACACCCGCTCCGAAACTGCGTCGTATCCCGGACCTGAGTCGGTTGCTTTCTCCAGTCATCGTTCTCGTCCTCTCCGGTTGCTTGAATCGGGAATCGCCAGCCGGTAGACATGTTCACCGGTCCTGACCATGCCGTGCTCCTCTCTTGCTATCCTCTCCAGAGCCGCGTCGTCCTGAAGTTCTCCCCGGCGAGACTCAAGATCGAGCCTCCGCTCCTCCTCGGCTGTAATCCGAGCCTGGATGGCGTTCCGTTCCCGGACCAGTTCCCAACGTCGCAGGAACCCGAATTCACTCAGCACGAGCAGGTAGAAAAGCACGCCGACCGCGCCGATGAGCACCAGCCGTCGAGCCGGCAGTTTCTCGGGCATTCGGGGACGCCTGAAGCGCAGGAATCCGTCCCGATGACCGCCCTGGCTCATTACACCGTTCCCGCCAGGGTCGAGGAGCCCGCGAACATGGCTGATTCACCAAGCAGCGCCTCGATCCGGAGCAGCTGATTGTATTTCGCCGTCCGATCACTGCGGCTGGCCGAACCGGTCTTGATCTGACCGCTGCCCGTCGCCACGGTGATATCGGCGATGATGGAATCTTCCGTCTCTCCCGACCGGTGACTGATCACCTGGGAGTAGCCCGCCCGTCCCGCCAGGTTGACGCAATCGAGGGTTTCGGTGAGGCTCCCGATCTGGTTCACCTTGATCAGGATCGAGTTGGCCGCTCCGCTCTCGATCCCCCGGCGCAGGCGGTCGATGTTGGTGACGAAGATATCGTCACCCACGATCTGTATCTGTCCACCGAGGGCACCGGTCATGGCTGTCCAGCCATCCCAGTCATCCTCGGCCATCCCGTCCTCGATCGACACGATCGGATAGCGTTCGATGAGTTCCTGATAGAACCCGACCATCTCCTTCGCGTCCC
>JALGWK010000317.1 GCA_025774205.1 bacterium | reverse complement strand
GACGTAGAATGCCCGATCCCGGTACTCGTCGAGGCGGCCGTGGATCCAGGTCTGGAGTGCCTCCAGCTCGGTGACCAGTTCCTCGAGACGGCGGTGGTATTCATCCCGATTCCCGGGATCCGCCCCGGAGAGGGCATCGGCGATGGTGTGCGCCTGTGTCTTGAGGAGTTCGGGTGACACCCATATATGAGGATCAGTACCCGATCCCGCCTCCCCGGCAGGTTCATCAACGTGTTCCCCTGCCCCTTCTCCTCCACCTTCACCTTCATGGCTATGATCATGCGCCATCTGGTGGAGCGTGATACCGTCCCGCAGATCGACGACCTCGGGGCCGGCAGTTATCTCGAAGGTTTCGAACCAGCGGCCGTTCTCGAAGGGGACACCGGTCCGGAAATAGAGCCTGGCTCTCATCACCCGGGTGATCTGGGCATCGGGGAGAGAAGGGTGATCACTTCCACCTGGTCACCCGCCACCTGCTCCACGAGCCAGGCCTGCGGCTGGACACTCACCGCGATGATGAGCGCTTCCTCCGAGGTCTCTCGCCCGCCTCCGCAGTCCACCAGTGATCCGATCACCATGCCTGCCAGCACGATGGCACCCGGCGCTCTGAACCAGCTCACTTTCATCCCGGCAACTGCTCCGTTCGACGTTCCGATATCTGATGCCCTGACCTTACGTCTTTCGAACCTCTTCCGCAATACGTCAGACTTTCAGAAGCCCCGATTCACAGATAGTATATCTGTCTGGTAGTCTCGATGGAGTCTGGCAGACATGGAACGTGAGGCTCTGGCAGGTCTGATCGGAGGAGAGAGGGAATGGATAACCTGCAGCATCTGAAAGAGAAGATCGGGGCCTTCCCCCTGGTCCCCCTGGCTCACCTCCCGGATGGAGAGGCTGTCGGCCGGATTCGACGGCATCGACCTGATGATCAAGCGCGACGACGGCACCGGCCTGGCGTTCGGAGGCAACAAGGCCCGTAAACTCGAGTTCATCATGGCCGACGCGCTCGAGAAGGGTGCCGACACCATCATCACCTGGGCCGGAGTGCAATCGAACTGGTGCCGGCAGACGGCGGCCGCGACCGCCAGACTTGGCCTGCAGTCGATCCTGGTCCTCTTCAGGAAAGAAGGAGTATCGATCGAGCCGGACGGCAATCTCCTGCTCGATTCGCTCTTCAACGCCCGGGTGGAGTTCGTGGACGCGACCGCCGATACGAAGATGATGGAGCTCGCGGCTGTGGCCGATACCATCGGCCGCCTCGAGGAGGAAGTCCTTGAGAGTGGTGGAACACCGTACGTCGCCTCCATCGGCGGCTCGAGGGTCGAGGGATCGATGACCGAACCACTGGGCGCGCTCGGCTACGTCGAGGCGTTCATGGAGATCTTCAGGCAGACCTCCGCGACAGGTGATCTGCCCGACGCGATCGTCCACGCCACCGGCTCCGGATCCACCCAGGCCGGGCTCCTGGTCGGAGCGAAACTCCTCTCTCCGAAGACGAAGATCATCGGAGTCAGTGTCTCCGAAGATGAAGAGACGATGTCGCGATATGTCCGCGAGATATCAGACGCCACCTTCGACCTCCTGGAGACCGGGACGCGGGTAGAAGAAGGAGACGTGATCGTCCTGCCCGATTACCTCCAGGAGGGATACGGCATCTTGACCCGCGAGGTGGCCGACGCGATCGATCTGGTCGCGACCACCGAGGGCATCCTGCTCGACCCGGTCTACACCGGAAAGGCCATGTCAGGGCTCCTCGACCTGCTGGGGAAGGGTGTCTTCCCGGAAGGCAGCAGCGTTCTCTTCCTGCACAGCGGCGGCACCCCGGCGCTCTTCCCCTACCGGAACGACCTGCTCGATCACCTCGATCGGTGAGGGCAGCAGGACCTCCATGGGCATGAAACGAATACATGTGGTCGGGTGCGGTCCACGATCGGGCACGACACTCATTGCCGAGATCATGATCGCCTGCTTCGAGATCGATCTGCACACCGAACATGAGACCAGCATCTTCAGCCCGCCCTCTCGCCGGGCCGATATCTTTCTCACCAAGCGGCCCCGCGACATCCTGGTGGCCGGTCCGATCCTGCGGACCATGCCCTCCCTTCACGTCATCTACATGATCCGCGATCCGCGGGATATGGTCGTCAGCAGGCACCGGAAAGATCCCGAGCGGTACTGGTCGAGCCTGAGGTACTGGAAGAAATACATCGACTACGGAGAGAGGCTGCGGGATCATCCGCGTTTCATCACGCTGCGCTATGAAGACCTGGTCCGTGAACCTGACGTAATCCAGGAACTCCTGATGGAACGGATGCCATTCCTGGAGAAGCGGACGGAATTCAGCCAGTATCACAACATTGCCAGACCGTCTGAAGATTCAGTCAAAGCCCTGCGCGGCGTCCGGGCGATCAGCGCCGGCAGTATCGGCAACTGGCGCAGTCACCTGCCCCGCGTCGCGCAGCGCCGGCAGTATCGGCAACTGGCGCAGTCACCTGCCCCGCGTCGCGGGACAGGTGCAGGTCCATGGATCGATATCCGAAGATCTCATCCGATTCGGTTACGAGGAGGATGAATCGTGGCTTGGTGAGCTGGAGGGAGTCGAACCTGATCTGAATGAGAGTCACTGGCCGGAGCACTTCAGTCGCAGGGATCTCAGGGTGAGGAAACGGGGCCGGTACGTGAAGGCGGTTATCGCCCCCCTGCGCAACCGGCTCTACCCGTTCCTCCGCAAATCTGACTGATCCTTTGCTCAGGAAACCCGGGGGATCACTTACTCCGGAACCTCTTGCTACTCCGGAACTGCATGCTACTCCGGAACTGCCCACCTCTCCAGCAGGCGGCCGATCTCGATGGGAGCGATCTCGTTGGTCCGGGCGATTTCACGCACCGGGGTGTCGGCTGAGACACCGGTGAGACCCGCCGCCTTGAGTTCCCGCATTGCCCCCTGGAGGTCGATCTCCATCAGGTGACAGTAGGTGTCGAGGGAGAATTTCTCGATCCGGGCGATTGGCGGGGTTTTCCCGTCCCTCCCCCACCCTTCACTCAACTGGTCACTGAGGGTGATGATTTGACTGGCCGGGAAGACGTTCAGCACGGTGACGAGGATGAAGGCCGCGGTCAGACCGAGGGCGACGGTCAGTTCCCGCCAGTGCTCCCGGCCCTTCTCCAGGCGCACTCTCATATGTTTCCAGAGGGCCTTGCGGTTGTAGATGATGTGGGTCAACGCGGCCATCACGAAGAGCAGGGCGAAGATGGTGTGGAGAGCTTCCCAGGTACCCTTCTCCAGGCCGAGAAACCGCCAGCCGATCCACTCGGCGATGCGGGAGGGCGGCTTCAGGTAACAGATGGTCCCGGTGCAGGCGAGCACGAGACCGGTAGTGACCAGTGAGAGCGAGGTGAACACACGTGGCTGGAAGCGTTTCCCGGCGGCCATTGCATCCCTTTCGACGTGAAGCGACTGCGATCAGAAAGCGGTACTTTCTCTCTTCTACCAATGAACAGAATCCTCCATTTGACCAACAGGTGATAAATCCGGTCCCTGCTCCGGTCCGGATCAGGTACACGGAGAGCCCGGCGTCAGGCCGCGCTGGCAAACCTGTAGTATTGAGGTGAAGAGAACAGCCCCGGGAAGATATGATGGAGAGTGTGATATGGTTGGACTCATCAGTTGATCGGATGCAACTTCTTAAGGAGTGATCTCACATGCTCGTCATCAATACGGAATCTGTGCCTGGTAAAGAGATTGTCAAGATACTCGGGCTCGTCCAGGGCAACACCATCCGGGCGAAGCACGCCGGTCGGGACTTCATGGCCGGCTTAAAGAACATCGTCGGGGGTGAGTTGACGGCCTATACCGAACTGCTCACCGAGGCCCGCCGCGAAGCGATGCAGCGGATGCTCAACCAGGCGGAAGAACTCGGAGCCAACGCGGTCCTCAATGTCAGGTTCACTACCAGCGCGATAACCGCCGGGGCAGCCGAACTCTATGCCTATGGAACTGCCGTGGTGGTGGTGGAATCATGAGTGATTTCCTGGAAGCCCTCGGCATCATAAACTTCCTGGTTTTCGGTGTCGGACTCATTCTGCTCGGGTACTTCGTCGGAAGAGCCACGGAAATTGCTCATCTGAAGGACCTGACGGAACGGGAAGCGCACTTCGAGAAGATGGATCTGACGATCTCTGATCTCCGGACACTTCCGGCCGGCTGGACAGCAGATGAAGGCGTCTTCGTCGGCGGACAGGTAGTGATCGCATCCGACCAGTTCAAGCGTTTCCTGGGCGGCTTGAAAAAGCTCGTCGGGGGACAGGTCGGTACGTATGAGCGGATCATGAACCGTGCGCGAAGAGAGGCGACCCTGAGGATGATGGAGCAGGCCGAACGCAAGAACTGCAATGTCATCTGGTGTTTCCGGCAAGAGACTTCGACGGTCGGCGGCGGCCCGGTATCCCGGGGCAAGGTCATGGCTGAGGTATTCGTCTATGGTACCGCCTATAAAGTCAGCCGGGCTGTCTGATCCGGCACCATCCCGGCGGGGGTGATATCGATGTCCCGACGAAGAACCAGGTCCGGTGACGACCTGTCCCGCGAGCCGGCTCTCTCACGGTCTGTCCCGGAGAGTTCGGAACGGGAGAGGAGCGAGCACTCGGTCTGGGAGGAACCGCATCTGGCCCATCTCCATCGGGGTGATCAGACCCCGTACTCCAGGCGTTACGCGGAGAGGATCGGATCCACGACGCTCCCGCAGTCGTGGGGGATCACCCTCGGCGCGGGATTAATCGGCGGTCCGCTGGCCATCCTCGGCGCCTTTCTGTATGGCGCCGGACCGCTCGGCCCTTTCATCTGGGGGCCGACCGCCGAAGAGGTCCTCAAGATCGCGGTGATCGCCATGGTCGTGGAGACGAGACCTTATCTGGTCAAGCACGGATATCAGATCATCGTGGCGGCCGCGGTGAGCGCTCTCATATTCGCCGCCATCGAGAACCTTCTCTACCTCAGGATCCTGGAACTTCGGCAGCCTCCTGCACGTTTCGGCCTCCATGATCGCTTCCCTCGGCCTCGTGACGATCTGGCGGGAATCACGGCACGATCTCTCCAGACCCCTGTTCAACAGGGCCCTGGGGTACCTGATCGCCGCAATCGTTCTCCACGGCGGGTACAACCTTGCCGTAACCATCTGGGAGAGAGGCTGGAATCCATTCCAGTAGCGTGACGGCGCGTGATCGAAAGAGTGCGCTCAACACCCCCGGCACAACATCAGCGGGGGGGTGATCGATCGGCGGGTCTATACCTGCCCGCGCGCCCTCCAGGCAGCGATGCTGGCGGCTTCACGGGCCATGAGTGATCGTCGCCCGGAGACCATATTCTCACGACGCTCCTCGAGCACGGCATCGG
>JALGWK010000316.1 GCA_025774205.1 bacterium | reverse complement strand
GCACGCTCTCCTCGATCATGGTGTTGTCTTCGGCGTGCAGCATCAGCATGCCGCCCGCCTCGGAGAGACGCCGGGCGATCTTCCTGAGATCGGCATCCTCAGTCAGGAGACCGTCTTCCCGGTAGGTCATGTAGCACTTGATGGTCGGCGCCCCCTGTTCGACCATCTGCGGGATCTCATCCAGCGTCTGATCATCTGCCCGGGTGATGACCGGGTGGACTCCCCAGTCGATGAGCGCCCGGCCGGCCGCCTCCTCTTCCTTGTCCTGAAGCGTCTTCGCCAGGGTTCCGCCTGAGACCTGGTTGGAGAAATCGACGATAGTGGTGACACCCCCATGGGCGGCTGCCAGGGTGCCGGTGTAGTAGTCGTGCACGCTCACCGTGCCCATGAAGACGTCGTTGAGGTGCACGTGGGTGTCGATGGCGCCGGGCATCACCAGCAGGCCGTCCGCCTCGACGATCTCATCCGCGGTCGTGTCGTCCAGGTCCCCGATGGCCACAATCCGCTCATCCCGGATCAGGAGGTCCTGCCGGGACACGGTCTGTCCAATGACCACTTCGCCGCCCCGAATAAGGATCGTGCCGGTATGCATGTCCGCTACCTTCCGTCCCGCTCCAGGTCGGTCACCGCTTCCATGAAGATGTCGACCCCCCGGTCGGCGAGTTCTTCGGTGAGGATGAGCGGCGGGAGGAACCGGGCAACATTGAAGTAGTGACCGCCGACCTCGATCAGGACCCCCCGTTCGTGGCAGAGGGTCCGCACCTGCGCCGCCAGTTCCGGAGCCGGCTCCTTCGTCTCCCGGTCATGGACGAACTCCACCCCCAGCATCAATCCCTTCCCCCTGACCTCGCCGACGATCTCCGAACCGGTCTCGAGCTCCCTCAGTCGGTCCAGCATGTGATCACCCAGCGTGAGGGCGTGCTCGGCCAGGTTGCTCTCGATCATGAAGCGGATGGCCGCGGCGCCTCCGGCATAGGCCACCATGTTCCCCCGGAAGGTGCCGATGTGCTTGCCCGGCGGCCAGGTGTTGTACTGCTCGCGACACACGACCGCCGAGATCGGGAAACCCACCCCTCCCAGCGCCTTGCTGAGGGTCATGATGTCGGGGATCGTGCCGGTGTGCTCACAGGCGAACATCTTCCCCGTGCGGCAGAACCCGGCCTGAATCTCATCGTCGATCATGACAATCCCGTACGTATCGCAGATCTCCCTGATCTTCGGCAGGAACCGTTCATCGGGCACGATCGAACCGCCCTCCCCCTGGATCGCTTCTACGATGATCGCGGCCGGCTCCCCGACCCCCGAATGGGAATCCTCGACCACGTGTTCCAGGAACTTCCCGCATTCGAGGTCACAGCTTTCCTGCTTCTGACCGAAGGGACAACGGTAGCAATAGGAGTAGGGGACGAAGTGAACTTCCGGCAGGAGGGGCAGGAAATCACCCTTAAAGGGGGACCCGCTGCAGAGGGAGAGCGCGCCCGAGGTCATGCCGTGGTAGGCGCCTTCAAAGGAGATCATCGGATACCGCCCGGTATTGAATTTCGCGAGTTTCATGGCGGCTTCCACAGCATCCGATCCGGTCGGTCCCCCGAAGAAGATCTTCCCCAGTTCCTCCGGCAGCACCTCCAGCAGGGCCTCAACCATCGATACCCGGGCCGGGCTCGGGATATCGAGGGTGTGGGTGAGCAGACCGATCTGTTCGGTGGCCGCCTCAATCACGGCTGGATGGCCGTGTCCCACGTTCATCACGCCGGCGCCGCCGAAGAAGTCGATGTAGATATTACCGTCCACATCCTCGATGGTGGCTCCCCTCGCCCGTCGCAGGGCCATCGGCATCCCGCGGGGATAGGAGACCGCCGAACTCTCGTGGGTCGACTGGAACTCGAGGATCTCCCGCGAGGCCGGCCCCGGCGGCGTGGTGTGGATCGAAGGCGCGTCGGGAAATGAGAGGTCAGCGAAATCCATGGTCGATCCTCCGGTGCGTGCAGCTTAATCGAGGTTGAAACAGATCGTCTTCGGTTCGGTCATCTCCTGGAGGGAGAACCTGATGCCCTCCCGGCCGAGACCTGAATTCCTGACCCCGCCGAAGGGCATCGAATCGAGACGGTAATCGGTGGAGTCATTGATCATCACTCCCCCGCATTCCAGCGCATAGGCAGCCCGGAAGGCCAGATTCACATCCTTCGTAAACACCGCGGCGTGGAGACCGAAGGGGAGGCTGTTCGCCTTCCCGATCGCCTCATCCATGTCATCCACGGGGTAGAGGTTCACGGTGGGGCCGAAGACCTCATCCTTGTGAATCCGGGCTTCCTCGGGAACATCTTCAAGCACAGTGGGCTCCATGAGGGTCCCTTCGCGACCGCCGCCGCAGAGCACCCGGGCACCCATTCCGACCGCCTCACCAACCCACTCCTCCACCCGCTTCGCCTCCCCCTCGGTGATCATCGGACCCATATCAGTCTCATCCTTCAGCTTGTCACCGATCGAGCCCAGAAGGCCCCCGAAACGCACGACTCGACCGCCCACTCGATATCAGCGTCGTTCCAGACGATCACCGGCGAGTTCGAGCCGAGTTCCATGCCCAGTTTCTTGATCCCCGCCATCTCCGCAACCTGCGTCCCCGCTTCCATGCCGGCCGTGATCGACACCATCCGAACCCGCGCGTCAGGAACCAGGATCCGGCCGAGCATCACCCCGCTGCCGGTGAGGAGCTGGATCGTCTCCGGGGGGAGTCCTCCCTCGAG
Source organism: bacterium (assembly GCA_025774205.1). Classification (GTDB taxonomy): domain Bacteria; phylum Blakebacterota; class Blakebacteria; order Blakebacterales; family Blakebacteraceae; genus Blakebacterum. The sequence goes on along the minus strand of JALGWK010000316.1, from coordinate 535 downwards.
GAGCGCCTCCACCAGTTTGATCGCCGAAAGAGGGGTAACCGTGGCAGGTTTGAGGATGACGCTGTTCCCGGCCGCGATCGCCGGGCCGACCTTGTGGGCCACCAGGTTGAGGGGGTCGTTGAAGGGTGTGATCGCCAGGACAACCCCGATCGGGAAACGGTAGTAGTACCCCACCCGGTTCTCTCCCCCGGGGAAGGAATCAAAGGGGATGGTTTCGCCGGTGATCCGCTTGGCCTCTTCGGCCGAGATGGTGAGGGTATTCACGCAGCGGGAGACTTCCTTGCGGGCTTCCCGGATGGTCTTGGAGCCTTCCCGCGCGATCAGGGTGGCGAACTCCTCCATCTGTCCGGAGATGATCTCCGCGGTCCGATAGAGTACCCGGGCCCGCTCGTGGACGGTCATCTTCTTCGATACCCCGAATCCACGATCGGCGGCATCGAGCGCCCGCAGCGCGTCCTCTTCGGTCGCGCTCGGCACCTCATCCACTATCGAATCATCGAAGGGGTCACGTACCGGGATCTTCTTCTCCGAATCG
>JALGWK010000315.1 GCA_025774205.1 bacterium | reverse complement strand
CGCTTACGGTATCATCAGAATGGCTGGAGCTTCCCAGACTTACACTTTGGAAACTCGAACAGATGGAGGGGATGAGGTAGCCGTTTGGTCGCAGGTTTAGATCGGAGAGGGCCCCCGCTACCAATTCTTGAACCTGGGCGGATCGAGGTCGAGGGATTCGAGACCAACGGAGACTTTCTTATGAGCACCCCGGTCATGGAAGATTACGGAAAGTTCCGCTACTGGCGGGCGAGGGTCGAGATAGGACGCTGATACCGGGAGTGGAGAGAGCAGCCTCAGAGCCTGATCGGCCTGTGGGTGATGCTCCCGCCGGGTCCCAGACGGAAATCCTCGATGTGATCCCGGTATCTGAAGGTCCCTTCGCCCCCTGCGGTCGTGCGGATAACGGCCTCCATCAGCTCGCCCTCTTTCCACTCGATGTCGACAGTGAATCCTCCCCGGGCGCGCAGGCCTCTGACGTGCCCTGAACTCCACGCCCGGGGCAGGGCCGGCAGCAGGTGGATGACACCGGTATGGCTCTGCAGCAATACCTCCGCTATCCCGGCCGTACCGCCGAAATTGCCGTCGATCTGGAAGGGGGGGTGGTTGTCGAAGAGGTTCGGATGGGTCGACTTTTTGAGCAGTTCCCCCAGGTGATGGTGGGCGGTCTCCCCCTCGTGCAGGCGCGCGTAGAAGTTGATTATCCAGGCCCTGCTCCAGCCGGTGTGGCCTCCACCGTGTGAGAGACGAAATTCGAGAGATTTCTTGATCGCGTCGATGATCCCGGGTGTTCCTTCCGGTGTGAACTGACTCCCCGGGTGCAGACCGTAGAGGTGCGACATGTGACGGTGCCCCGGTTCCGCCTCTCCGAAGGGTCGAGCCCACTCCATCAGGCGGCCGTCCTGGCCGATCATCGGACCCTGGAGCCTGGGGAGTGCCTCACGTACCCCTTCAATCACCTCATCACCGGTCACTTTTAGCTCACCGGCCGCTTCCAGCAGGTTCGTGAACAGATCGTGGATGATCTGCTGGTCCATGGCGTTGCCCATCCCCACATCGGATCGCTGGCCGTCTTCGGTGATGAATGTGTTCTCGGGGCTTGATGAGGGTCCACTCACCAGCAGGCCTGTCTCCGGGTCCACGGTCAGGTAATCGAGGTAGAAGAGGGCGGCCTCCCGCATGATCGGGAACGCCCGTTCGACCAGGAACCTCCTGTCCCCCGTAAAGAGCCAGTGCTCCCAGAAATGCCTGCAGCACCAGGCGCTTCCCAGCGGCCACAGCCCCCAGACCGTGCGGCCGATCGGCACGGTGAAGGCCCAGGCGTCAGAGGTGTGGTGGGCGACCCATCCCCGCGCCCCATAGAGTTCGCGGGCCGTTTTCCGCCCGCGTTCCACGAGTTTCTCCACATAGTCGAAGAAGGGTTCGTGGCATTCCGACAGGTTGCAGACCTCCGCGGGCCAGTAGTTCATCTGCAGGTTGATGTTGATGTGGTAGTCGGCGTTCCAGGGGGCGGTGATGTGCTCGTTCCAGATGCCCTGGAGATTGGCCGGCATGGTTCCCGGCCGGGATGAACTCATCAGGAGGTAGCGGCCGTACTGGAAATAGAGCGCGAAGAGGTCCGGGTCCTCGGCTCCCTCCTTAAACTCCTCCAGACGTATATCGACGGGTTTCTCTGTTTGTCGCGTCGTTCCCAGATTTATCGAGACCCGGTCGAAGATGGAGCGGTGTTCGGCGATATGGGCCGCCCGCAACTCGGCGAATGGCCTCCTGGAGGCTGAGTCCACGTGCCGCGTGGCGAGCCTGAGGGGATCATCCCCGTTGTAATCTGTTCCCGCCCCGATAAGAACGATGGTGGTTCCCTCCACCGGTTCCAGTATCCGCGCCACGCACGCGAAGCGTACCCCGGGATGCCCTTCATTGACCGCGCGCCCCGTCATGATGATGCGGTCCCCCTGGTGCTCGACCGAACCCTCGGGCAGCTCCGGGCGGGAGAGCCCGATAGCATGCTTCAGACCGGGCAGCCCTTCGATCCTGACCACGATCACGTGGTCCACCGCGGAGGCGAAGACCGCACGGCGGATATATCCCTCCCGGGTTAACCATGTCGTATATGCCACGCCCTCCCGCAGGTCGAGCAGGCGATCATATGAATCGCCATCCGGAGACGGGGAGGGTGAATCGGACGCGATCGAGATGGAGAGGTCCCCGAGCGTCTGGTGACTGCGTGTCAGGCGCTCGGACATGAACTTCTCCTGCAGCAGCATCTGTGCCTCGACGACATCACCGGCGAACCACAGATCGCGCGCGCGTTCGAGGTCACCGGGCTCGACCTCCCGATCCCGGTCGAACGGACTGCCGGCCCACAGCGAGTCGATGTTGAGCTGTATCCGTTCCTCCCGCGTCCCGCCGAAGACCATTGCCCCCAGGCGGCCGTTCCCTATGGGGAGCGCCTCGGTCCACTCCGCAGCAGGCTGCAGGTATCGCAGAACCGGTCTGACAGCCAGCGGTTCCTGGTCTGCAGGGAAGAACGGCTCCCCGGGAAGGAGGAGCGCAGCGCCGGTGAGGGCAGTACTCTGCATGAAATCGCGACGGGATACGTCCATTGTTCAAGCCCACTTCCAGGGAGTTGAAGTTCCGGAGCCGGTCCGGGATTATCCAATTCAGTGTCCCGGATTGTTGAGGTACATCTCAATGCAATAATTGTTTCATTGCTGATCCGCCGGATT
>JALGWK010000040.1 GCA_025774205.1 bacterium | reverse complement strand
CGACTATCACGCGGGCGGAGCGCGCTACAACACCTCCTATATCCAGGGTGTCGGTCTCGGCACCCTGACCGACTCCTTCACGGCCGTGAAATACCACGTCTTCGACCAGGAAGATATCCCGATCAGTGAACTGCTGGAGGCCATCTCCGGCGATTTCGAGGATCACGAGCGGATGCGGCATCTCCTCACCGAGAAGACCCCGAAGTACGGCAACGATGACGACTATGCCGACGAGGTCATGCGCCGGCTCTTCGAGATCTACTACCAGGCCATCGAAGGACGCCCGAACACCCGCGGCGGCCGCTACCACATCAACCTGCTGCCGACCACCTGCCACATCTACTTCGGTTCGGTCTGCGGCGCCAGCGCCGATGGGCGGCGGGCAGGTCGGCCGCTATCCGAGGGGGTCTCCCCGGTCCAGGGGGCCGACCGATTAGGCCCCACCGCGGTTCTGAAGTCGGTCGGCAAGATGGACCACGAACGCACCGGCGGCACCCTGCTCAACCAGAAACTGACCCCCCATCTGCTCGAAGGCGAGAACGGACTCGACCGCTTCGTCGACCTGGTCAGGTCGTACTTCCGGATGGACGGCCATCATATCCAGTTCAACGTGGTCGATTCGGAAATGCTGAAGGAAGCCCAGGAACGTCCGGAGGATTTCCGGGACCTGATCGTCCGTGTCGCCGGTTACAGTGATTATTTCTGTGACCTGGGGAAGGTCCTCCAGGACGAGATCATCGCCCGCACTGAACACCGATCCTACGGCGGCTGACAGCGAATAACCGAATCAGCATACTGAACCATGTCATCGGCCCCGTCATGCGCGGGCCGTCAAGTTCCCATACGGCCGGAGCCTATCACATCGGCCGTCTCCTCTCCTCCATGCTTGACGCCCCGCCGGTTGCAGCGCGGTTCACGTTCGATCCCGCCGGTTCGTGGGGCAATGTCTACCGGGAACAGGGCGCGGACCTGGCCTTCCTGGCCGGCCTGCTCGGCGCCGGGATCACCGACGAGCGGTTCTCCGCCATGCTCGACCTCGCCACGGAGAATGGTCTGGCGGCGAGTTTCCTCATGGAACGGCTCCCGGACGCTGAGCATCCGAACACCGTCTCGATCGGGATCGTCGACAGCGAAGGCCGTGAGCTGAACGTGACCGCGGTCTCCACCGGTGGAGGATCGGTCGAGATCACCAGGGTGAATGGCTGGCCGCTCCTGATAACCGGCCGCTACCACGATGTGCTGGTGGTAACCTCCGGCAAGGAGATCAGTAAGACACTGGCACAGCTTTCACCTGATGAGAACGAGACCGTCGAGATCGAACAGATCTCACGGGAAGGCCTGACCCTGCTGCACTGCCGGCGCCTCGCTCCCCTGCCGGAAGAAGCGGAAGAACGACTCCGTTCGACCTCTACGGTGCAGGATGTCTGGACAATCGAACCGATCTTCTTCGTCCAGCGGGGTATACCGCTCTTCGATGACGCGGCCGGCATGGTGAACATGGCGACCGAGCGCGGGATTTCCCTGGGAACCATCGCCCTCGAATACGAAGCGGTACTTCTGGGCCTGCCGATCGGGGACGTGCTGGCCGAGGCGGCCGATCGACTCCGTATCATGGAGGAGGCCGTCATCGTTGGACTGGCGAACGATCTGCCCGCCATGCAGCTCCTCCATCCGTCAGCGGGAAGCATCATCACGGCTGAAGCGGACGGTTCCCTGCCGATCGGTGGCCTCCACACGCGGGCCGCGGCCCGGGCGATGGCGGTGATGCATGTGAATGCCGGGATGGGGGTGGTCTGCGCCGCTCCGACGGCCGGCTCGGCCGGGGTCATACCCGCGGTCATCACCACCCTCAGGGAAGAGCTGGATCTTGATACTGAAGCGGCCAGCCTGGCTCTGATGGCGGCCGGTGCCATCGGAGTCATCACGGCAGAGCGGGCCACCTTCGCGGCGGAGGTAGCAGGCTGCCAGGTCGAGATCGGTGCCGCCGGCGCCATGGCGGCAGCGGCGGTCGTGGAGGTGAGCGGCGGAACCGCCCGGCACGCGGTCGACGCCGCGGCCATCTCCTATCAGAACTCCATGGGCTCGGTCTGTGACCTGGTCCAGGGTATGGTGGAGATCCCCTGTCACACCAGGAACGCCACCGCTGCCTCGAGCGCGTTCGTCTGTGCCGACCTCGTCATGGGCGGCTACAGCAATCCCATTCCCCTCGATGAGACCATCGACGCAGTGTACGATACGGGCCGGAGACTGCCTCCGGAGCTGCGGTGCACAGCGCTCGGCGGACTTGCTCTCGCACCCTCCGCAAAGGAGCTGAAGCGTCTCCGCTGAACGCCTCCATCACGACGGACTGGAAGGGAAGGATAACGGCAGATGCGGTTAGCGGGAATCGACTGGGCGGTCATGGCAGGGTACGCGGTGCTGGCCCTGGGCGTAGGCCTCTACTTCATCAAGCGGGCCGGACGGGGAGTGGACGAGTTCTTCCTTTCCGGCAGGAAACTCCCCTGGTGGCTGCTCGGCACCTCGATGGTGGCCACCACCTTCTCCACCGACACGCCGAATCTCGTGACCGATATCGTCCGCACGGGCGGTGTCAGCGGCAACTGGATCTGGTGGGCCTACCTGATCACCGGCATGTGCACCGTCTTCTTCTACGCGAAATTGTGGAGACGATTGGGTGCCCTTACCGACATGGGCTTCTATGAGCTGCGCTACAGCGGCCGCCCGGCGGCGTTCCTCCGAGGATTCCGTTCCATTTACCTCGGAGTGTTCTTCAACGTCATGATCATGGCCACGGTCACCATGGCGGCCATCAAGATCTCCGGGGTTCTGCTCGGCGTCGACAAGTACACCACAGTGGTGGTCTGCGCCACCGTTACGGCGATCTATTCAGCCTCCAGCGGCCTGTGGGGAGTAGTCGTTACCGACCTTCTCCTGTTCGTCATCGCGATGATTGGATCGGTCGCGGCGGCCATCTTCGCTCTGCAGCAGCCTGCCGTCGGCGGGTTGAGCGGACTCATCTCCAGTCCCCAACTCGCGGGAAAGCTGAACTTCCTGCCCGATTTCACCGACTGGCACACCCTCCTGCCTGTCTTCATTGTGCCGATCGCGGTGCAATGGTGGAGCACCTGGTACCCCGGAGCTGAACCGGGTGGCGGGGGGTATGTAGCCCAGAGAATGCTCGCTGCCAGAAATGAAAAAGAGTCGATGCTCTCCACCCTCTGGTTCAACGTGGCCCACTACGCGCTCCGTCCATGGCCGTGGATACTGGTCGCGCTCTGCTCCCTCCTGGTCTACCCGACCCTCGACTCGATCCAGGCGGCGTTCCCCGACCTCGACCCGAGCATCATCGGTCACGATCTGGCCTATCCCGCCATGCTCGTCTTCCTGCCTCACGGATTGCTCGGACTGGCGATTGCCTCCCTCGCTGCCGCCTATATGAGTACCATCAGCACCCACCTGAACTGGGGCTCATCATACATCGTCGACGATTTCTACCGGCGCTTCATCTCCCGTGACAGGGGGGATCGCCACTATGTACTGGTAGCCAGGATCTCGACCGTCCTCCTCATCGTCATAGCCTCGGTGGTCTCCCTCTGGCTGGAGAATGCCCTGCAGGCCTTCCGCATCCTGCTGCAGATCGGGGCCGGAACCGGTCTGATTTTCCTGCTCCGATGGTTCTGGTGGAGGATCAATGCCTGGGCAGAGATCGCCGCGATGGTCATCTCATTCCTGGTGGCGATCTATTTCGAATTCCTGCATGGCACCCTCGGATTCGCCGAGATACATCCCTCGATGCGCCTGGTGCTCGGGGTTGGCATCACCACTGCCGGCTGGTTCACGGTCATGCTGCTCACCCGGCCGGCCAGCCGGGAAACGCTCCAGTCGTTCTACGACCGGATCCGCCCGCTCGGGCCGGGCTGGAAGAAGGCAGTGGACACCAGCGATGTCAAAGCTAGTGGAGAGACGTTGACCGCGTCCTTCCTCGGCTGGTTCCTGGGCATAGCGACCGTCTACTCGGCCCTCTTCGGGACCGGCTTCTTCCTCTACGGAAAGACCCTGCTGGCCATCATCTGCACCACTCTCTTTCTCGTCTCGGCCTGGTTCCTGCTGAAACTGCTGCCCGGCCTGGGATTCACCGGTGAGGAGAAGGATGTCGATGTCCAGCAGTCAGCATGAGTCCCGTTCGACCCGTAAAGCGGTAATACTGGCTGCCGGCGCCGGTTCACGGATGCGCCGCGGTGATCCCGACCTGATCGATCCTGAGAACCGCGAGGCCGCGCGGGAAGGCCTGAAAGGATTGATCCGGTTCCACGATCGCCCTTTCATCGATTATGTGATCCAGTATCTGATCGACGCGGGACTCGATGACATCTGCCTGGTCATCTCGGCTGCCCGGAACCGGCTCTGGGATTACTACGAGGCCCTGGCGGAGGCCCTGACGGAAGCGGAACTGGTGTTCGCGATCCAGGATGAACCCCTTGGTACAGCCCACGCTCTCCTCTCGGCCGAGACGTTCACCGGCGAAGAACCGTTCGTGATCGTCAACTGTGACAACCTCTACCCCGTCGAGACCCTCCGGACCCTGAAGGAGATGCCCCCGCCTGCCCTGACCCTGTTCGATCGCGAAGGACTGCTCCGGGGTAACATCCCCCCGGAACGGCTGGCCGACATGTCACTCGTCGAGACAGATGAGGAGGGCTGCCTGACGCGGATGATCGAGAAACCGGGACGGGAGGAATCGGCTACCTTTGACAGTACCGCCGCGATCTCGATGAATTCGTGGCACTTCGGGCCTGAGATCTACGATGCCTGCCGGGTGATCCCTCCCCATCCGGTCAGGGAGGAGTATGAGCTTCCCTCGGCAGCGCTCCACCTTATGACCGATGTCGGATGCTGCCTGAGGACTGCCCGCTTCTCGCTCCCGGTGTATGACCTGACAAGCATCCACGATGTGACCGCGGTCGAGGAGATGACGCGCGCCATTCCGATCTCACTCCCGACCATCATGCCATGAACCGGCACGACGACCCCCTCCTGCAGGCCTGCCATGAAACCCTGGAGAGTTCAGGCGACAAGCCGGCCACGGTCGAGTCGTTCGTGCCGGGCCGGATCGAACTCTTCGGCAAGCACACCGACTACGCCGGCGGAAGCAGCATTGTTGCCGCGACCGACCGTGGTTTCCGGATGGCGGCCAGGCCGCGCGACGATGCCGTCATCAGGATGATCCCGGCCGACTCCCCCGCCGACGCCGGCTCATTTATACAGGGGGATTCCCCGACTCTTCCGCCGGGACACTGGCTGAACTATCCCGCTACCACCGCGCGCCGGATCGCCCTCAACTTCGGGGAGAGTACCGGCCTCAAAGGGGCCGATATCGCTTTCCAGAGCGATCTTCCGCGGGCCGACGGCATGAGCAGCAGCAGCGCCTTCATGGTGGCAACCTTCCTTGTCCTGGCGCGACTCAACCGGCTCGAAGAGACGGAACCGTGGCGGGAGAACATCACCTCCGATGAAACCCTGGCGGAGTACCTCGGCAGCGTTGAAAACGGAGCTTCTTTCCAGACGCTGGACGGCGAAACGGGAGTCGGCACCTTCGGCGGCAGCGAGGACCACACCGCCATGCTCTGTTCACAGCCAGGCCGTCTCGGACTCTTCCGGTACGCTCCGATCCGTCTGATGGAACGCCTCACCTGGGACGATACCCTACGCCTGGTGGTCGCCACCTCCGGAGTATCGGCCGAGAAGACGGGCGACGCCCTCAACTCTTACAACCGCGCCTCGCGCAGGGCGGCAGCGATCATCCGGATTCTGAGCGAGGTCAGCGGAGCGGATCTTGATAACCTCCTGGACTGTGCTGAATACGCGGTCCGTACCGGTTTGACGGAGGTGTCCGGGATGCTGACGGCCGCCGAACGCGATGATGACCGGCTCCGGGACATGCGGCTTTCAACCCGATTCGAACAGTTCTACCATGAGGAGATGGAATATGTGCCGGGCGCCGCCGAGGCGTTCCGCACGGGAGCCGTGGAGAAACTCGGGATACTCGCGGACGCCTCTCATCAGGGTGCCGCCAGGGGACTCGAGAACCAGATACCCCAGACTGACGCGCTGCAGCGTCTGGCCCGGGAGGAGGGGGCGCTGGCCTCGTCGGCCTTCGGCGCGGGCTTCGGCGGCAGTGTCTGGGCCCTGGTACCGGAGTCGTCTGCCGAGGACTTCGCAGGGACCTGGATCGGATCGTACCGGCGGACCTTTCCGGCTGAGGCGGCGGGCAGCACGACCCTGATCATGCGACCCTCCGGTCCGGCCCTGGCGCGCTCAATCGAATGAAGAGGATCCTCAGACCATGAGACCTGTCATCACCGCGACGATCGCTGTGCTCCTGCTCACTCCGGCGGCCTCGCAGGCGCGGCAGAGTAACGGATTCGAGCGCTGGTTCACCGATGAGACCATGCGGATCGATTATTTCCATACCGGGGATGCCGTGAACGAAGTGGTCTCTCTCGACCAGGTCTACGTCCGGGGAACGTGGGCGGGCAGTCTCACCAACCTGATCGATCCCTTCGACAACGGACGCTATTTCATCAGGGTCAGCGACGAGGCCTCGGGAGAACTTCTCTTTTCGAGAGGGTTCAACAGTTACTTCGGCGAGTACCAGACGACCGATCCGGCCGCGGCAGGCATTCCGCGCACCTATCACGAGTCGGCCCTCCTCCCCTGCCCGAAACAACCGATTCATTTTACCCTCGAAGTTCGTGAACGGGACAACTCCTTCCGCGAGATCTTCAGCTCGACAATCGATCCGGGAGGTGTCGGTGTCATCCGGGAGCCACCCGCTGAGCGGGTGGACACGATCGAGATGCTGCGGAGTGGCGATCCCCACGATTGTGTCGATATCGCCTTCATCGCCGAAGGATACGCCGAGCATGAACGCGCGAAGGCGGTTAACGATCTCGAGAGGTGGATCGAGATCATGTTCAGCGAGGAGCCGTACCAGTCGAATCGTGAGCATTTCAACATCTACGGGGTTTTCCGGGCTTCTGCCGAGAGCGGCGTCGATGAGCCCACCAGGGGACTCTGGCGGCGCACCGCGGTCAACTCCGGATTCAATGCCCTGGGACTGCCCCGGTACCTGCTGACCGAAGACAACCGGACCCTTCGCGACATCGCCGGGAATGTTCCCTGTGACGCCATCGTGATCATGGTGAATTCCGAGCGATACGGCGGTGGCGGGATCTACAACCTCTATGCCATATCAACGGTCGACGACGAACTGAGCGGGCACGTATTCCTGCATGAATTCGGGCATTCCTTCGCCGGTCTGGCCGACGAGTACTACACTTCAACCGTCGCTTACAACGAGTTCTATCCGGCCGGGATCGAACCTGCCGAACCGAACATCACCGCCCTGCTCGATCCCGATCGGCTGAAGTGGCGTCACCTGGTCGAACCGGGTACCCCCCTCCCCACGCCATGGGATAAAGAGGAGTACGAAGGCATCCCGGCCCGGCAGCGTGAACTCCGACAGGAGGCGCGGGCGAGGGTGGATCGGCTGCGGCAGGAGGGCGCCTCGGAGGAAGCGATCAAACGGGTTGAGGACGAGATGGAGCAGGCAGTACAGGAACTTGGGGATCGGAGAGAGGAGATCCTGACCGGCCTTCCGGAGAGCGCGGCGGTCGGGGCCTACGAGGGTGCCGGATATTCCACCTCCGGACTCTATCGGCCGATGCGGGACTGCCTCATGTTCCGGAACTCATCTGAAAACAGGACCCTCTGCGTCGTCTGCCGGGACGCGGTGCTCTGCATGATCAGGTACTATCGCGGATTGTCGCCTGCTGGATGAACAGTTTTGGTGGCTCGATTGCCCGGCGGGCTCGTTCAAACTGAGGAGTGGTACATGAAGGGATTGTTCAACAAGAGAATGGTCATCACGGGCGGCGCCGGCGGTATCGGCGCGGCGACTGCCCGACGTTTCCTTGAGGAGGGCGCGCAGGTCGTCATCTGGGACCGGGAAGAGGAGGCGCTGAACCGCGCCGCCGGGGAGATCGCCGGCCTCGCCGGCCTCATCAGCGCCGATGTCACCGAGCCCGATGAGGTCGCGAGAGCATTCGGCGAGGCACAGGGGATGCTGGGAGGACTCGACATCCTCATCAACAACGCCGGTATCAGCATCCGGCATCCTTTCATGGAGATCACCCCCGAGGAGTGGCGCCGGGTCATCGACGTGAACCTGAACGGGATTTTCCTGGTCGGCAGAGGCGCGGCGGAACTGATGCTCACCGGTGAGGGCGGAGTGATCGTGAATATGGGTTCCACCAACGCGATGACCGGGTATCACCACTATGCCGACTACAACGCCTCGAAGGCCGGAGTGGTGGAACTCACCCGCTCGATGGCCCTCGAACTCGGTCCGGCGATACGCGTCAACGCGGTCTGTCCCGGATTCATCCTGACACCGATGCAGGATGCCGAGTACACCCCCGAGATGAAGACCGCTTACTCATCCAAACTCCCTCTGGAACGTCTCGGCACGCCTGAGGAAGTGGCCGCCCTCTTCGCGTTCCTGGCTTCGGAGGAGGCGTCGTTCATCACGGGGCAGTCGTTCGTGATCGACGGCGGTGAGATCGCCGGCGGTCTGGCCAGCCAGGGCTGAATCGGCGAGGCGACCCATGAGTAGACTCTCATCCATCCGGCGCATTCATGCGATCGTTCTGTTCCTGCTGATCTCCGCAGCGGTCGCGACGGCCTGCGCCGTGAATCCCGTCACGGGGAAACGGCAGCTCATGCTGAGCTTCAGCCGGGATAACGAGCGGGAGGCGGATCGTCTCGGGATCGAGTACGCCACCACCGGGGGATGGGCCGCGGGTGAGATGGCGAATTTCTTCGCTACCCTGGAACGGATGCGCCCGAAGAGCGGCGGTGGACTGCCCGACTGGTTATCAACTCATCCCGCGCCTGAGAAGAGAGTCGAATCGGTCCGGGAACTTGCCGAAGAGTGGCGGGGGAAGGTTGAGCACGCCACCCTTCTGGTGAACCAGGAGGATTACCTGCAGCTGATCGAAGGTCTCGTCTACGGGGCTGATCCCCGACAGGGCTTTGTCCGTGACGGCTGGTTCAACCACCCCGGTCTCACCTTCCGGTTCCCGCTCCCGGAGGGATGGAC
>JALGWK010000314.1 GCA_025774205.1 bacterium | reverse complement strand
CTGCCGCCGGATTCCGGGCCGGGAGTACCGGATCGCAGTGGATCGACGACGCGGGTGTGCTCGACCTTCACCCTTCTCCTCTCGGAATGGATCGGATAACCGCTCGCAGGCTCGCCCTGCCACTCACAACCGCCCTGGTCAGGGAACACTCCGGCGCGCCTCCTCCCGGTTCACCGATCGAAGGGAACCTGCTCGTGCCGAGCCTGCCCATGCTGTGGGCCATGGGTCTGGCCCATGCCCAGAAACATTCCTTCAATGGCCTGATCTGGTTGGTTGATATGGTCCGGATCGCCGATACGATGACCGCTGAAGAACACCTGGAGGCTCGATCTATCTCAGAAGAGCTCCGGCTTCAGGGGGCCGGTGCCGTGGTTACCGGAGTCGTTCGCACCTGCTGGGACCTCTCCTTCCCCGCCGCCCTCGCTGTCGAGGCCGAACTTCTTGAAAAGAAGCTGCGGGAGCTGGTGGAACAGGTGGTGAGCAGGATCTCACGTCTTGTCGATCCGATCCCGCTGGGGGAGCGTATGCTCTGGCGTATGGTGCCGGGAAGAATGGATCGAATGCGGCTCATGGTGGAGAGCGCCTTCCCACGGGCGAGCGTGATGAAGGAAATCTATGCGGGATACAGCCCCTGGCTGAGACCGTGGTTCATTCTGCGTCGGTCGTGGGATCTGGGACTGCAGTATCTCCGGACCCGCTGATGAATACCCTGATGTGAACCGCTGAAGTTCCCTCTACTTATCACCGTGGTGTATGGGTGCGGGAGTGTGCACCTGCGGCGCCGCCAGACCTTCACTCTCATTATAGACTTCCGAAATGTCATACGAGATGACAAGTGGCGCTACATACAGGAGTCTTGTGCCTTTCGAGATGAATTCCCTCCGGCTCTTGCTGCCCGCCCTGCCCTTACTCTCGGCACCGCTGTCAGATGTTGGCATGCTCATCGTTCGACACCCCTTCCTTCTGTCGGGAGCGTGCATTCCAAGCGGTGAACGCAAGACTCACAATCCAGACAATCCATACTACGGTATTACCATATAGTACATACCATGAAGGACGATTCGTCAACCTTATCGTTCCCGATACCGTTCTGCGGCCAGGTCCGGCCCAGCCGAGGGCCCTGCCCCTCGGATCGATGATCCCGGTCGGTCCGGTATTGGAGGCGACCGCCAGATACCGGCCGGTCTCCGCCGCGCGCAGCTGAGCAAGCCCGCGCAGGAACCGCCTGATCGGGGTCCTGTCGAAGCCCTGCAGATTTGAGAGTATGACCAGGAGCTCTTTCGACCGCCCGAGATCGTAACAGAGGTGAGGGATAGTCAAGTCGAAGCAGAGCAGGACGCCGATCGACACGGGATCATCGAACCCGGCCGGTCCGGGGCCGGGCACTGTATCATGCAGGGTATAGGGAGCGGGATAGGGAGCCGACCTCCCGACCAGAGCCTGGTGGGGACGGAACATCCAGGCCGTATTGAAGTACAGATCGGTTTCCCCGGGCACACGCCCTTCTGCTCCAATGAGCCACGGCGCCCCCAGGGAGTCGACCGTGGTCTGGATCATCTCGATGATATCGGGACGATCCTCAAGGGCCAGCGGCAGGGCATACTCCGGTGCCAGCACCAGATCGCTCTCAGGAGCGCGATCGCGATACATCTCCAGATAAGCAGGCAGAATGACGCTGTCGAGCAGGGCGACCCGCTCTTCCCATACGATCCCGAAATCACCCTGCAGCATGGAGATGGTGAGCTGATCACTGTCCGAAGTATCCGGTTCCGGTGCCGCCACGATCATGATCGGGATGAGCGCCGCGAGCGCCGCCAGGGTTCTGAGAGCGGTCTTTCTGAAGGGCGTCAGCAGCAACGCCAGGGCCGCGCTCGTGGTGAGCGTCAGAGCCTGCAGACCCCACGAACCGACCAGCGAGACGACTTCACCTGGCCAGGGCGCCAGGCCGACCGGCAGCAGCCAGAAATCACCGGGAGGAAAGTGGAGGGTGAATACCCGGGAGAGCCCGAGCCAGACGACAGCCGGAGCAAGGACCTGGGCCAGGGGATGACCGGTGTCGGCGTATCTCCACGGTATCAGCAGTACTCCCAGGAGGAAATAGAAGAGAGCCCAGAGGACCAGGGCCAGCAGGAACGATGCCGGATCGATACGCAGCAGTGGATAACAGCTGAGTACCAGGAGCACCCCACTCCAGGCGGCGGTATACAATCCCCGATCCTTCCACCCCGCCCCCCGGATCCCCCACAGCAGAGGCGCCATGAAGAGCCACACTCCGGGGCCCGGCAGCAGGAGCGCGAGCACGATCAGCGGGACGGCCGCGATCAGACCGATATTCAGGCGGGATCGTGAACCGGGAGCAACCGATTCCGCGTCGAATTTCACCCTTCCTCCACCAGACCGGCCTGACGGAACTCCTCAAGGGCCTCGTCTATACCCAGCTCCGCCCCGGCGTCATCGAGCGCGAAGACTTCCTTCAGCTTCGTGGCCAGCCGGGATCGATCATATGATTGAAGCAGACCCTTCCACACGATCGCGGCGCTCGGGTTGAGGGTGTGAACGATACCCGCTTCGACATCGAACAGGGCCAGCTCATCTCCCAGGGCACGCTCAAGCAGGCCGGTTCTCGGAGTGGGCAGCGGTGGTGTACTCATGGCACCTCCGGGGGGATAACAGGATCATCTTCAACAACATACCGCTCCCGGACGAGGCCGGTGCGA
>JALGWK010000039.1 GCA_025774205.1 bacterium | reverse complement strand
TGGTGACCGGATCCAGATGGAGGTCGAGCTGATCACGCCGATCGCGATGGAGAAGGAACTCCGTTTCGCGATCCGTGAGGGCGGCCACACCGTCGGGGCCGGCGTTGTCACCGAAATCATAGAGTAGGGGTTCGGGATGCGTGATCTGGTGATCCTCGCCTGCGGGAAGTGCAAGCGGAGGAACTACACGACGAAGAAGAACAGGCGACTACATCCCGATCGGGTGGAGTACAGGAAGTATTGTCGCTGGTGCAGAACGCACACGATGCACAAGGAGACGCGCTGAAGCGCTCCTGTCTGGCGGCATCCAGAGATACAGGCCTGTAGCTCAACTGGGAGAGCACCGGTCTCCAAAACCGGCGGTTGGGGGTTCGAGTCCCTCCAGGCCTGCCAGGTTCATTCGCTGAGAGGACGGGTAGAGGGATGTTAAATCGTACCCGTGAATATCTGAAAGACGTCCGGGCCGAGTTCGACAAAGTGAGCTGGCCCAACTGGGAAGAACTGAAGGGGCAGACGATCGTCGTCCTCGTCGTTTCGCTGATCCTGTCGCTCTTCATCTATGCCGTAGATCAGGTGCTGAACCAGATCGTACGGCTCGTCCTGCGTTAACCGACCGGCCAGGTATCGAGGCAGACTGCTATGAAGTGGTATGTAGTCCACACATACAGCGGGCATGAGAAGAAGGCCAAGGCCCATCTCGAGAATGCCGTCGAGTATTCCGAGCACAAGGACCTCTTCGGCCAGGTTCTCATACCAACTGAAGAGATCGTGGAGATGAAGGAAGGGAAGCGCCGCAAGAAAACGCGCAAGTTCCTGCCTTCCTATCTGCTGGTCGAGATGGAGATGACCGATGAGACCCAGCACCTGGTCACCTCCACCCCCGGCGTTACCGCCTTCGTCGGTGCCGGTGGTCGGCCGGAATCGATCACGGAGAGCGAGGTTCACCGGGTCCTCGGCCAGGTGGACCGCAGCAAGGGTCGTGAGAAGCTGGACATCCCCTACGAAGAGGGTGAGGCCGTGAAGGTGGTCGACGGCCCCTTCAAGGATTTCAACGGGGTGGTCCAGCAGGTGTTCCTGGACAAGGCCAAGGTCAGGGTCATGGTCAGCATCTTCGGCCGCTCCACTCCGGTGGAACTCGATTTCCTCCAGGTGGAGGCGCTCGATTAACGGCCCGACAGGGCTGGCAGGATGAATCACACCGGCTGAATATTGTCTTGATAGAACACAGGGTCGAACAGAGTGAGACCCTGAAAGGACGCAGGACCGAGGGAAACGAGGTCCTGAAAGGAAAGACTCGTGGCAAAGAAAGTCATTCAGACAATCAAGCTTCAGATCCCCGGAGGGCAGGCCACACCTGCGCCCCCGGTCGGTACCGCTCTCGGTCCGGCACAGATCAACATCATGGAGTTCTGCAAGACCTTTAATGACCGGACCCAGAAAGACCACGGCACGATCATCCCGGCCGTGATCACGATCTACCAGGACCGGACCTTCTCCTTCATCACCAAGACTCCACCGGCCGCCGTTCTCATCAAGAAGGCGATCAAGCTGGAGAAGGGATCGGGAGAGCCGAACCGGGTGAAGGTGGGACGGATCATGGAGAAGGACATCGAGGAGATCGCGCAGCTGAAAATGCCCGATCTCAACGCGGTTGATCTCGAATCGGCGAAGTCGATGATCCGGGGCGCTGCCCGCAGCATGGGTGTGATGGTGGAAGGGGAGACCGGGGAGGTCGCCTCCGCTGAAGAGATAGAAGCCTCGCGGGTCAGCGCGGTTGAGGAGGCCGCGCCTGCGGTCGCGGAAGGGGCGGAAGGCGCTCCTGAGGGCGAGGGGGCCGATGGCGCCTCCGCAGAAGGAGAAGAGTGATGGCGAAGCGTTACAGCGAGTCCGCCGGACAGATCGATCCGGGGATGGAGTACTCCATCGCGGAGGCTGTCGAGAAGCTGCTCCAGTTCCCGAACACGGCCTTCGATGAGACGGTAGAGGTCGCGGTTCGCCTGAGTGTCGATCCCCGTCACGCCGACCAGGTCGTACGGGGGACGGTGGTTTTGCCCCACGGACTGGGCAAGTCGGTGAACGTGCTCGTGATCGCCAGGGGCCCCAAGGCCACCGAGGCGGAGGAAGCCGGTGCTGACACTGTGGGCGCCGATGAGATCGTCGAAAAGATTACCGGCGGGTGGTTCGGATTCGACGTCTGTATCACCACTCCCGACATGATGGGCGTCGTCGGCAAGCTGGGGAAGGTTCTCGGGCCCCGGGGACTGATGCCGAATCCCAAGTCGGGGACCGTCACGATGGATATCGCGAAGGCAGTCAACGAAGCTAAAGCTGGCAAGATCGAATTCCGGGTGGACAAGGCAGGTGTGGTACATGCCCCGCTCGGCAAGAAGAGTTTCACGGCCGAAACGATCCTGGATAATTTCTCGGCGTTCTATCGCTCGATCATCCAGGCCAAACCGGCCGCCGCCAAGGGCACCTACGTTCGGAGTCTGACCCTCTCAACGACCATGAGTCCGGGAGTACGGGTCGACCGGACCTCTGCCCAGGCGCTGGTACGCTAACATCTCCCGCGGAGTGGAAACACGATGAATGTCGTCGAGGCTGAACGCTTACACGATGAAGAACTGCAGGACCTGCAGCGTCCTCCACGCCCTGAGAAGGTTGCTGAAGTCGAGCGGCTTAAAGGGGTATTGAAGGATTCTGTGAGTGTCTTCCTGACCGATTACCGGGGGATCGACGTCGCGATGATGAACGATCTCCGCGGCAGGTTCCGGGAAGCGGACGTGCAGTTCATGATCGTCAAGAACAACCTGCTCATCCGTGCCGCCGACAAGGCCGATCTGCCCGACTGGGTGACCGACCTGGTGGGTCCGACCGCCATGGCTGTCAGTCTGGCGGATCCGGTAGCGCCGGCCAGGGTCATCAAGTCGTTCCAGGATGACCATCGCCGAAAGGGTGACTTCCTGCTCTTCAAGGGCGGGCTCTTTGAGGGGGAGATCATCGAGCAGAGCACGTTTGTGAAGCTCTCCTCGCTTCCGAGCCGGGAGGAACTGCTCCGCAGGCTGGTCTGGGTCATCAACAGTCCGCTGCAGGGCCTCGTCAATGTGCTTACCGGCGTCTCGCGCGGGCTCGTTACCGCCCTCGAGGATCTCAGGAAGAAACGGGAATCGGGTGAGATCGCGGGTCCGGAATCCGCGGCCGCCTCTGAGGCGGACGGGGAAATCCAATCCGAGGCCGCCGCTGAGGCATCCGCTGAGAGTAGTGATGATGTGAGTGACGTTGACGAAGAGAGTGAAGAAGTGAAGAACGAGGTCTCCGGAGAGGGGGACGCGGATACCGGGGAACCGGACGTGGAAGTTCCTGCCGGAGAGAGTGAAGCAGTTGAAGCAAGTGAAGAGAGTCAGGATGCCGATCCGGAAGAGACGGCTGACCAGGATTAACCCTGTTACAGGCAGTGCCCTCCCCGAAAAGGGAGGGATTCCAAGGAGATACCATGGCTGACAAGCTGGAGACCATCGTCGAGTCGATCGAAACGCTGACCGTGATGGAGCTGGCGGATCTCGTATCCGCTCTTGAGGACAAGTTCGGGGTATCGGCCCAGGCCGCACCGGTGGCCATGATGGCCGGCGGCGTTGCCGTTCCCGGTGGCATGGCAGATGAAGAACAGACCGAGTTCGACGCTGTCCTCACGGACATCGGCGACAACAAGATCCAGGTCATCAAGGTCGTCCGTGCCCTTACCAGCCTGGGGCTGAAGGAAGCGAAGGACCTGGTGGACGGAACCCCGAACGCGGTTAAAGAAGGGGTACCGAAGGAAGAAGCCGAAGACGTCAAGAAGAAGATCGAAGAAGTCGGCGGTAAAGTAGAGATCAAGTAGCCTCGCGAGCGTGATTGATCGCCTGTACATCGAGCAGCACACCTCTCATGCGCCTCCCCGGAAGTACCTGGGCGGGATGTGCTGTTCCTGTCTCTGTTACAAGGAGTGATCTGCCTTGGCGATGAGGACCGGTACTATCGATCGGCACAGTTTCGGTAAGCTGTCCGCACCCGTGGATCTGCCGAACCTGCTGGCCGTACAGCTCCAATCCTATGAGTCCTTTCTGCAGTCCGTGATCCCCCCGTCGAAGCGGGAGAGTCAGGGGCTCCAGTCGGTATTCCAGGAGATTTTCCCGATCACCGACGTGCACGGGAACTTCACCCTGGAGTTCATCGATTATGCGATCGGACAGCCGAAGTACACGGTGGATGAGTGTAAAGACCGGAACATGACCTACGCGGCCAGCCTCAAGGCCCGGCTGCGTCTCATCATCCGTGATTCCGAGGGTGACGAGAAGAGGGTCAAGGACATCATCGAGCAGAGCACCTACCTCGGTGAACTCCCGCTGATAACCGACCGGGGCACATTCATCGTGAACGGTGCCGAGCGTGTCATCGTGACGCAGCTGCATCGTTCCCCCGGGGTGTTCTTCGACGAGACCATCCACCCGAACGGCAAGCGGCTCTACTCGGCCCGCATCATCCCCTTCCGCGGTTCCTGGCTCGAGTTCTCCTACGATGTCTCGGATGTCATGTACGTCCACATCGATCGCCGGAGAAAGCAGCCGGTCACGGTCCTCCTGCGCGCGATCGGGTTCAGTTCCAACGAGGAGATCCTGGGCCTCTTCCACGGGAATGAGTCGATCAAGGTCGACGAGAAGGCGGTCGGCAGGACGCTGGCAAAACCCGCGGTCGACACCGACACCGGTGAGATCCTCAAGGAGGCCGGTGAGTCGATCGATGACGACGCGCTCCTCTTCCTGGTGGATCACAAGATCAAGAAGGTCGAGGTCATCGTCGTCGACGAGAGCCGCCATGACGCGCCGGTCATCGAGAACGCGCTCGCCAAGGATCCGACCAATAGCACCGAAGAGGCGCTCTACAGGATCTATGGACTGCTTCGGCCGGGTGATCCGCCGAACGTGGATACCGCGCGGCAGCTGCTTGAGCGGCTCTTCTTCGAGCCGAAACGGTACGACCTGGGCGAGGTGGGCCGGTACCGGATGAACACCCGTCTGAAGCTCGACATCCCGATCGAACAGCGGGTCCTCGACACGACCGACTTCATCGCCATCATCAGCGAACTTCTCAGGCTGAGGGGAGCCCAGGGAGAGGTCGACGATATCGACCATCTGGGCAACCGCCGGGCCCGTACTGTCGGCGAGCTCCTCTCCAACCAGTTCAGCGTGGGACTCTCCCGGATGGCCAGGACGATCAAGGAGCGGATGAGCCTCCGCGACACCGAATCACTGACCCCCCAGGAACTGGTCAATGCCCGGACGGTCTCGGCGGTCATCAACGCCTTCTTCGGCTCGAGCCAGCTGAGCCAGTTCATGGATCAGACCAACCCCCTGGCCGGATTCGAAGTCCGGGACGTACATCACACCCATTACGGCCGGATCTGCCCGATCGAAACCCCGGAAGGTCCGAACATCGGTCTGATCTCGTCCCTGGCCACCTACGCCCGGATCAATCCCTTCGGTTTCATCGAGACGCCGTACCGGAAGGTCGAGAACGGGAAGGTGACCGATTCGATCGAGTTCCTGACGGCGGACCAGGAAGATCCCTTTATCGTCGCGCAGGCGAACGCGCCGCTTGACCGGCACGGTAGCTTTGTGAACGAGTTCATCAAGGCCCGGGTCCGTGACGACTACCCGATCGTGAGGCCGGATGAGGTCCAGTACATGGACGTCTCACCGACCCAGCTGGTGAGCGTGGCGGCGGGCCTGATCCCCTTCCTCGAGCACGATGACGCCAACCGCGCCCTGATGGGTTCGAATATGCAGCGGCAGGCTGTCCCGCTGCTCCGGCCCGACGCGCCGCTGGTCGGAACCGGCATGGAGTCGAGGGCCGCCCGTGACTCGGGAGCCGTCGTACTCGCCCGGGAAGCGGGTACGGTCACGCGGGTTACGGCCGACAGCGTCAACATCAAGCAATCTTCGTCGAAGGCCCGTGACTTCAACGTTTCGGAGGTCGATGAATACCACCTCGTGAAGTTCAAGCGGACCAACCAGAATACATGCATCAACCAGAAGCCGATCGTGCAGGTCGGTGACCGGGTCAAGGCCGGTGATGTCATCGCCGACGGCATGGCGACCGAAGGTGGCGAACTCGCCCTGGGCAAGAATATCCTCGTGGCCTTCATGCCGTGGATGGGGTACAACTTCGAGGACGCCATCGTCGTCTCCGATCGACTCGTTCGCGAAGATGTCTATACCTCGATCCATATCGAAGAGTACGAGATCCAGGTGCGTGATACCCGGCGAGGTCCGGAGGAGATCACGCGCGAGATTCCCAACGTGGGCGAGAGCGCCATCCGCAACCTCGATGAACTCGGGATCGTGCGTCTCGGGGCCCTCGTCGAGGCGGGTGACGTCCTGGTCGGGAAGGTGACTCCCAAGGGTGAGACCGAACTATCACCTGAGGAGCGGCTCCTGCGGGCGATCTTCGGGGAGAAGGCCGGCGATGTGAAGGACGCCAGCCTGAAGGCACCCCCGGGGATGAACGGGATCGTTATCGACACCAAGGTCTTCTCCCGCAAGGAGCGGGACGAGAAGACAAAGAAGGAAGATTCCAAGCAGATCGCCCAGACGAGCGACCGGTTCGAACGACGTCGCGTCATGCTGAAGAAAGACCGCGACGAGTTCGTCGCCGACCTGCTTCAGAACCTGAAGGTCGGCGACATCCGCACCGTGGGATCCAACCGGGTGAAGGTCCAGAAGGGGAAATGGACGAAGGAGGTCCTGAAGGGATTCATCTTCGACCACAAAGAGCTCTACGCCGTGGACGACCAGTGGACCGACGACCCGAAGATCAATAAACGGATCAGTGAGGCGATCGTCCTCTGCGCCCAGATGCTGGAGGAACTCGATGAGCGCGAGACGCTGGAGATCGACAAGATCCAGCGCGGCGACGAACTCCCGCCGGGTGTGAACCAGCTGGTGAAGGTCTACATCGCCCGCCGACGCAAACTGGCTGTCGGAGACAAGATGGCCGGACGTCACGGCAACAAGGGTGTGGTCAGCCGGATCGTCCCCTATGAGGACATGCCCTATATGGAAGACGGTACCCCGGTTGACATGGTTCTCAATCCCCTCGGTGTTCCCAGTCGGATGAATATCGGCCAGATCCTCGAGGCTCATCTCGGGTGGGCCGCCGCGGTTGCCGACCAGCATGTGGCCACTCCGGTGTTCGCCGGCGCCACGCTGGATGAGATCCGTGACTGGCTCAAGCGCGAGGGACTGCCGATCAGCGGCAAGACCCCTATCTGGGATGGTCGTACCGGAGAGAAGATCAAGCAGGAGGTCACCGTAGGATTCATCTATATGATGAAACTCTCGCATCTGGTGGATGACAAGATCCACGCCCGCTCGATCGGTCCGTACTCCCTCGTGACGCAGCAGCCCCTGGGCGGGAAGGCCCAGTTCGGCGGTCAGCGGTTCGGTGAGATGGAGGTATGGGCGCTCGAGGCGTACGGGGCGGCATACACCCTGCAGGAGATCCTGACCTTCAAGAGTGACGATGTGGCCGGACGGTCTCGGATCTACGAGTCGATCGTGAAGGGGGAGAATCCGCCCGAGCCGGGTGTTCCCGAGTCATTCAACGTGCTGGTCAAGGAACTGAACAGCCTCGGCCTGGAGGTCGTTGTCCACGCCGAAAGCGATGAGGAGGCGAACTGATGGTACAGCTCTTCCCGGGTACCCATTCATACGCGCCCCGCTTCAGCGCCCTGACGATCCAGCTGGCGAGCCCCGATGTCATCCGTTCGTGGTCGTTCGGTGAGGTGACCAAGCCGGAGACCATCAACTACCGGTCGTTCAAGCCTGAAAAGGACGGTCTCTTCTGCGAGCGGATCTTCGGTCCGGTCAAGGACTGGGAGTGTCACTGCGGCAAATACAAGCGGATCCGGTACCGCGGCGTGATCTGTGACCGATGCGGCGTGGAGGTGACCCAGTCACGCGTCCGCCGTGAGAGGATGGGACACATCGAACTCGCTGTCCCCGTCTCCCACATCTGGTATTTCAAGAGTCTGCCCTCGACGATCGGTTACCTGCTGAACCTTACGGTCAGGGACCTGGAGCGGGTGCTCTACTACGAATCGTACCTGGTTCTCGACCCGGGCAACACTGAACTCGAGGCCGGACAGCTCCTGGCTGAAGAAGATTTCCGGAACCTCAGGGAGGATGGCGCCACCTTCGTCGCCGAGATGGGCGCGCCGGCCGTGAAGCTGATGCTCGACGGGATCGATGTCGATGAGCTGAGCGCCGAACTGAGGACACAGGCCCGGATAGAGACGAGCCAGCAGCGCAAGAAGCAGGCGCTGAAACGTCTGAAAGTGGTGGAGGCATTCCGCCATTCAGACAACAATCCCGCCTGGATGATCCTTGACGCTCTGCCGGTGATCCCGCCCGATCTGCGGCCCCTGGTACCGCTCGATGGCGGCCGGTTCGCAACCAGCGACCTGAACGATCTCTACCGCCGGGTCATCAACCGGAACAACCGGTTGAAGAAGCTGATCGACATCAAGGCTCCCGAAGTCATCCTCCGGAACGAGAAGCGGATGCTTCAGGAAGCCGTTGACGCGCTGCTCGACAACGGTCGCCGCAGTCGCGCTGTACGCGGTACCGGCAGCCGGGCGCTGAAGTCGCTGAGTGACCTCCTCAAGGGGAAGCAGGGCCGCTTCCGGCAGAACCTGCTGGGGAAGCGGGTCGACTACTCCGGTCGGTCGGTAATCGTGGTCGGACCTGAACTGAAGATGCATCAATGCGGGCTGCCGAAGACGATGGCCCTCGAACTCTACAAACCGTTCATCATCCGGAAGTTGGAAGAGCGGGGACTGGTACAGACCATCAAGGGCGCCAAGAAGCTCGTGGAGCGTGAGCGCCCGGAGGTCTGGGACATCCTTGAGGAGATCATCAGGGACCACCCGGTTATGCTGAACCGCGCCCCGACCCTGCACCGCCTCGGTATCCAGGCGTTCCAGCCGGTACTGGTTGAAGGAAAGGCGATCCGGCTGCACCCGCTGGTCTGCGTGGCTTTCAACGCTGATTTCGACGGTGACCAGATGGCCGTTCACGTGCCGCTCTCCTTCGAGGCAATCCTCGAGGCGCGGATGATGATGCTGGCCACCCACAACGTCCTCTCACCGGCGCACGGACGACCGATCACCATTCCGACACAGGACATGGTCCTCGGTATCTACTACATGACGAAGGCTGATCCGGACGGGCGCGGCAAGGAAACACCCTATGCCAGCGTCGAAGAGGCCGTCATGGCCTATCACTTCGATACCGTCGATCTCCACGGCGCGGTCAAACTGCGCGTCGACGGACAGATCGTCGATACGACGGTCGGACGGATTCTCTTTAACGAGATCGTCCCCGAAGGCGTCGAGTTCGTGAATGAAACCCTCAACAAGAAGTCGGTAGAAGCGCTCGTCGGCCGGGTGCATCGCCTGGTCGGTAACCGTGGCACGGTCGAATTCCTCGACCGGCTGAAGGACACCGGCTTCCGATACGCGACCATTTCAGGCACCACGGTAGGTATCGATGACATCACCATCCCGCCTGAGAAGGCGAAGCTGGTTGAGGGAGCCGCCAAAGAGGTCGAGAGGATTCAGAAGATGTACAGCCGCGGGATCATTACCGATTCCGAGCGCTACAACATGATCATCGATATCTGGACCCACACCACTTCGGATGTATCCGAGGTGATGTTCCAGTTCATGGCGACCGACCGGAACGGTTTCAACCCGGTCTACATGATGGCCGATTCCGGCGCCAGGGGTTCCAAGGAGCAGATCCGCCAGCTGGCCGGAATGCGCGGGCTCATGGCCAAACCGCAGAAGAAGATCACCGGGCAGGTGGGGGAGATCATCGAGAACCCCATTATCGCCAATTTCCGCGAAGGCCTCAGCGTGCTCGAGTACTTCATCTCGACCCACGGGGCGCGCAAGGGTCTGGCCGACACCGCTCTGAAGACGGCCGATGCCGGATACCTGACCCGCCGGCTGGTCGACGTCGCCCAGGACGCCATCATCACCGAGATAGACTGCGGGACCATCAAAGGCATCTTCACCGGTGATCTTAAAGAGGGTGAAGAGATCATCGAACCGATGCGCGACCGAATCCTCGGTCGGGTGGCGCTGGAAGACATCCGCGACACCGGGAACAATGAACTCATCCTCGGCGCCGGGGAACAGATAACCGAGTCGGTGGCTGAACGTATCGAGGACGCCGGTATCGAGGAGATCCTGATCCGCTCGGTGCTGACCTGTGAATCACGTCGGGGTATCTGCCAGAAGTGTTACGGGCGGAACCTGGCCACCGGCCGCATGGTGAACATCGGTGAGGCGGTCGGGGTCATGGCGGCCCAGAGCATCGGGGAGCCGGGTACGCAGCTCACCCTGCGGACGTTCCACATCGGTGGCACGGCGAGCCGCATCACCGAACAGTCGGAGATCCTCGCCAAGCAGCCCGGGCGCGTTGAGTTCAAGGGGGTCCAGATCGTCGAGCAGAAGTACGACGAAGGCGATCGCATGGTGGTCCTGAACCGGACCGGCAAGATCGTGATCAAGGATGACCGGGATCACATCCTCTCAAAATACAACGTTCCCTACGGTGCCTCCATCCTGGTCGAAGACAACCAGGAAGTGGAGCGGGGGGCGAAACTGTACGAATGGGATCCCTATTCGGCGGTCATTCTCACCGAGTTCGACGGGAATATCTCGTTCAAGGACATCCTCAATGAGATGACGGTGCGCGAGAAGCTGGATGAGCAGACCGGTTCAAAGGAACAGGTCATCATCGAGCACCGCGACAAGAGCCTCACGCCATCGATCAGTATTGTGGATGAGAAGGGGAAGTCGCGGGCGAGCTACATCCTTCCGACGGGATCCCTCCTTCAGGTCAAGGACGACCAGAAGGTGAAGGCCGGGACCGTAATGGTAAAGATCCCGCGCGAGATATCGAAGACACGGGACATCACCGGTGGTCTACCCCGGGTCGCCGAGCTCTTCGAGGCGCGCAAGCCGAAGGAACCGGCCGTGGTCACCGAGATCGACGGTGTGGTCAAGTTCGGCGGGACCGTACGGGGAGCCCGGGAAGTCAACATCGAGGGGGAGAACGAGACCAGGCCCTACAAGATCCCTTACGGGAAACACATCCTCGTGCACGAAGGTGACTACGTGGAGGCCAGTGAGCGGCTCTCCGAGGGGAGCGTGAACCCGCACGACATCCTCGACATCATGGGGGTCGGCAAAGTTCAGGAATACCTGGTCAACGAGATCCAGGAGGTTTACCGCCTGCAGGGCGTGACGATCAACGACAAGCATATCCAGGTGATCGTCCGCCAGATGCTGCAGAAGGTGCGGGTCGTCGAACCGGGTGATACGGCTCTCCTTGAAAACGAGATCGTGGACCGGAACCACTTCCAGGACGAGAACAGCAAGACGGTTGAAGCGGGCGGTCACCCGGCCACCTTCGAACCGGTCCTGCTGGGGATCACCAACGCCTCGATTACCACCGAATCGTGGATTTCGGCAGCCTCCTTCCAGGAGACCACCCGGGTGCTCACCGACGCCGCCATCAGGGGGAAGACCGACAGGCTCCAGGGACTGAAGGAAAACGTAATCGTAGGTCAGCTCATCCCCGCGGGGACGGGCGTGCGGACCTACCGGGACCTCGGTGTGTACGATCCCGAACTCGACGCGCTGAGTGAGGCGATCGAGGCCGAAATCGAGGCTCAGCATGAGGCCGATGTCGCTTCAGGAGTGGTAGAGACGGGAAAGGCCGTAACCACCTGAAAATAAACGGATTTTGGGAGTTTTGACCGTTGACACAGGGGAGTTCTGGCCTAAGTTGCTAGTCTGTCCCGATAGCGGGACGAAATGACGTGGAGAGATAGTTTTGCCCACTGTGAACCAGCTGGTCCGGAAGGGCCGAAAGAAAGTCCGGAAGAAGGGTACGGCACCCGCGCTGCAGGGGTCTCCCCAGAAGCGTGGAGTATGCACCCGTGTGTATACAACGACACCCAAGAAGCCGAATTCAGCCCTCCGTAAGGTGGCGCGTGTCCGACTCACCAACCGGCAGGAAGTAACTGCCTACATTCCTGGTGAAGGACATAATCTGCAGGAACACTCCATCGTCCTGATCCGCGGCGGTCGTGTGAAAGACCTCCCCGGTGTCCGCTACCACATAATCCGGGGAACCCTGGATACAAACGGTGTGGACGACAGGATGCAGAGACGTTCCAAGTACGGCACCAAGCGGCCCAAGTAGGGGGACCGAATGCCTCGTCGTAAACGAGCAGAGAAGCGGGAACTCAAGCCGGATCCGGTCTACGGTTCGGTGCAGGTGACCCGATTTATCAACAACCTGATGCGCAAGGGGAAGAAGTCACTCGCGGAGAGCATCTTCTACGAAGCGATCGAGCGCATCGATAGCGTTACCGGAGGCGAAGGACTGACCACCTTTGAGAAGGCGGTCAACAGCGCCAAGCCCTCGGTTGAGGTGAAGTCAAGGCGGGTTGGGGGAGCTACGTACCAGGTACCGGTCGAGATCAGCAGGAACCGTTCGACCGCCCTGGCGATCAGGTGGCTCATTTCCAACTCGAAGGACCGACCAGAGCATACCATGGCCCAGCGGCTCGCCGCTGAATTCCTCGCCGCAACGCGCGGTGAGGGTGCGACTATGAAGAAGAAAGACGATACACACCGAATGGCAGAAGCCAACAAGGCCTTCGCTCATTATCGCTGGTAACCGTCTTATAACGCTCTGATCCCTGCCACCGCCTGCATGCAACTTCGCCCGAATACATAACACGTGGAAGTACGTATACGCCTGTTGCAGGCGTGTACCATTTCCCGGGACCGGTTCGGAGGAACGGTTAGTGCCACGCAGTGTACCCCTAGAGATGGTCAGGAATATCGGCATCATGGCCCATATCGATGCCGGTAAGACCACTACCACCGAGCGCATCCTGTTCTACACGGGACGCGTGCACCGTATTGGTGAGGTGGATGAGGGTGCCGCGACGATGGACTGGATGGAGCAGGAGAAGGAGCGGGGAATCACGATCACCTCGGCCGCTACCACCACCTACTGGAATGACCACCGGATCAACATCATCGACACCCCGGGACACGTCGACTTCACCGTCGAAGTGGAGCGGTCACTGCGGGTACTCGACGGCGCCATCGCGGTCTTCTGCGCAGTCGGCGGGGTCGAGCCGCAGTCGGAAACGGTCTGGCGTCAGGCCGATCGGTACCGCGTTCCCCGGATCGCGTACGTGAACAAGATGGACCGGATGGGGGCGGACTTCCTGCGGGTTCTGGAGGAAATGAAAGAGCGCCTCAAGGCTCCGATCCTGCCGGTCCAGCTCCCTGTCGGCGCCGGCGAGTTGTTCACCGGCATCATCGACCTGATCCGGAACAAGTGCTACTTCTACGATGAAGCCAGCCAGGGTGTGAAAGTCGAAGAGGCGGAGATACCCGACAGTCATCGGGAACAGGCCAACCGTTTCCGCCAGGAAATCCTTGAGTGCGTGGCCGATTACAACGACACGCTCCTCGTGAAATTCCTCGAAGAGAAGCCGATCGAGGAGGCCGAGATCAAGGCTGCCATCCGGCAGGCAACCCTGGACGGCAACATGGTCCCGGTCTTCTGCGGTTCGTCCTACAAGAACAAGGGCGTCCAGAAGCTGATCGACGCGGTCATCGACTATCTGCCTGCGCCGAGCGATATCCAGCCGGTCTCCGGGGTGGTACCGACCCGGGAACACGAGAAGATCGAGCGGAGCCCCGATGATGATGAGCCGTTCAGCGCTCTGGCGTTCAAGGTCGTGACCGATCCCTTCGTGGGGCGGCTGACCTACTTCCGCGTGTACTCGGGCACCATGAAGGCAGGCTCGTACGTCTACAATCCGCGTTCGCACCGCAAGGAGCGGATAGGGCGGATCCTTCAGATGCACGCCAACAAGCGTGAGGAGCTGAAGGAAGCGTATGCCGGCGAGATCGCCGCCGCGGTAGGGCTGAAGAGCACCAGTACGGGTGACACCCTCTGTGACGAGGCCCACCCGATCATGCTCGAGATGATGAATTTCCCGAAGCCGGTGATCTCGGTCGTGATCGAACCGAAATCGAAGGCAGATGAAGAGAAGCTGTCCTCGAGTCTGGCCAAGCTCGCTGAAGAGGACCCGACCTTCCAGGTCCGGACCGATCCCGAGACGGGGCAGACGCTCATCAACGGCATGGGGGAGCTCCACCTGGAGGTCCTGGTCGATCGGCTCCTGAGGGAGTTCAAGGTTGCCGCCAACGTGGGACGGCCGCAGGTTGCGTACCGGGAATCGATCACTACCGAAGTCGAGGAAGAGACACGATTCGTTCAGCAGACCGGAGGCCGGGGCCAGTACGCCCACATCGTCATGCGGGTCGCACCGGGAGTGCCCGGCAGCGGACTCGTTTTCGAGAGCCAGGTGGTCGGCGGCGTCAGGGTGTGAGGGAGGCCATGCGCAACGGTGTGCTGGCCGGCTATCAGCTCGAGAATATCGAGGTGACCCTGCTTCACGGATCGTACCACGAGGTCGATTCGAGCGAGATGTCGTTCAAGATTGCGGCCCATCAGGGACTAAAGAGTGCGGCGCGGAAGGCCAATCCGGTCATCCTCGAGCCGATCATGGAGGTCGAGATCGTGACGCCCGAGGAATATGTGGGGGATGTCATGGGTGACCTGACGTCACGGCGAGGCAAGGTGAAGAGTCTGCGGAACCGGGCCGAGGCCCAGGTGATAGACAGCGAGGTTCCGCTGTCGGAGATGTTCGGATACGCCACGACCCTGAGGTCGACGACCCAGGGACGGGCCATTTTTACGATGCAGTTCGGGCGCTATGAGCGGGTGCCCACCGGAATTCAGAAAGAGATAATCGATCAGACCGCCGGCGTCCTTGCGTGAGCCGGTAGAAACAGAGAGAGCGATCTGATGGCGAAGGAGAAATTCGAGCGAACGAAGCCCCACGTGAACGTGGGAACGATCGGACACGTGGACCACGGCAAGACGACGCTGACGGCAGCGATCACCGAGGTCCAGAGCAAG
>JALGWK010000313.1:3424-3801 GCA_025774205.1 bacterium | reverse complement strand
CCTCCATATCCTGAACTGGATACTCGTAGAACCAGACCGATGTAGCAGGCATGTGTATCTCCCGGCAATATAACAATATTGGTATATCATGCAAAGGGGGTATTGCATGCACTGCGTGGGGATAGACTGAGGATACTACCAAATTGCGACAATAAGGCGAAATTATGGCGAAAAGTGCGTCTACAGATGATGGGGTCGGGAGAAGGAGACCGGCTGACCTGCTTACATGCGCCCGCTACAGAGTCACGCCATCCCTTCCGGCGTTCCTCTCGATATTGCGGGGTTCTACATCGAATTCTTCAGATTGCTGAGAGCAGTGCCTCGAGGCGCTCTCGACGTCCCATCCCGACCGGCTTCTCGAGTTCAGCCCGGATCTC
>JALGWK010000313.1:0-3396 GCA_025774205.1 bacterium | reverse complement strand
AGCTCCTCCCCGGAGACCTCGGCGAATCTCAAGAACGCAAGGCAATCTTCCAGGTCTGACTCGCTGAGACGGTTCACTTTCGTCCTGATGTAGAGCGTCGGATCAGGGCGGAATATCCGAGCCCTGCTGCCCTCGTGAAGCAGTATCAGGTGGTCCTCGAAATCGGGGATCTTCTTGAGGAAGTAGGCGCCTGCCTGGTTCACAGCTTCCACGGGAAGATCCATCTGTTCTGCGATTTCCATCAGGTCGAGGATATCAGACTGAGACGCCTCGCCAACCGGGATGAGGTCGATATCGAGTGTGGCTCTATCTCCGGCTTCGAGCAATGGAAGTACAGTACCCCCAATGACGACCCAGTCGCCTTCCACCCTGTCGGCCGCTCGCCTGATGAACTCCTTGAGAAGCTGTGGATCGAGCGGTCTCATAGATACCTCGCAAGCGCCGCCACGGCTTCCCGGGTCATCCGGACGGTCCGTCCGGTGATCGGTGCAGACAGCGGCTCCTCGTAGAGTTCGATCCCGGCCAGATGCTCTCCGAAGAAGTTAGGGAAATGCATGCGAAGAGCCAGCAGGAGTGCCTGTACAGCTTCCCGGCGTCTCTCGAGAGATCCCTCCCTGTCCGGATGATCCCTCAACTCCCGACAGGCATCGCGGATGCTGTTCAGCAGCCTTTCAGCAGTCGGTGAGGTGGGTGCCCTGGTGCCCATGTACGACTCTTCACCGGTTGCCGCCCCCTCACGGACCATCAGCGGTGCACCGCAGACAGCCAACAGGTCCCAATCAGCCGGGTGAGGTCCCGCCTTCAATTCCAGCCCGAGGGCATCGAACAGCCTGGTCAGGGTAGATAGCGACGGATTGGCCCTGCCCGCCTCAATGTTCTGGACGGTCGGCAGGCTCACCCGGGATCGATGAGCCAGTTCAGACTGTGTCAGGCCCTGTTGCAGGCGTTCTTCTCGGATGATCCTGGAATATTCCATAACATATTATGCATAATATCATATGCTTGGCATCTGGCAACCTGAAATGGACATACTGCAGAGATTCAGTGATTCACAAGTATTGACAGATCCAACGGATTACTCTGGAATATCCCTCCCGGCATTCCTCTCGATGTAGTCGGGATCGATGAAGGGCTCATCATCCCGATGGGCCTCCATCAGGGCGATCCGCTTCCGGAGCAGGTCGTCCAGGTTCCTGCCGTGGATCAGCTGGGTCTCCTCCAGGTCGGTTGTGGCCATGAACTCGATCCCCGAATCAAGCAGTTCGAGCAGGCGACGGGAGTTGGCTATCTCGCTGTCGATCATCCCGTCCAGCAGAGTCCGGCAGGTCGCCATCCGTTCTGTATCCCCCTGCTCTTTCGCTTCCATATAGCCGTAGACGCCGACCACCCACGCCGCCACGTTCCGCTGGGTCTCGAACCAGCAGTGAAGGGCGGAAAGCCGGATATATTGATCTTCGATCACGTCGACCACGTCTGGATCACCCTCCCGGTCCTGCTCCCCATCATCGCCGACCTTGCCGGCGTCACCCTCTTCCCCTCTATCACCTCTATCACCGGCCTTCCCATGGATGCCCTCCAGCATCGCGATGGCGCTGTCGAGCGGTTCCCACAGGTTCGTGTCGATCCGTTCCAGGTCCAGCTGGCACTG
This sequence comes from bacterium, assembly GCA_025774205.1. Taxonomy (GTDB): domain Bacteria; phylum Blakebacterota; class Blakebacteria; order Blakebacterales; family Blakebacteraceae; genus Blakebacterum. The sequence continues at coordinate 1,748 of JALGWK010000313.1, read as the reverse complement.
TTCGGGAGTCGTGAGCTGGAAGAGGACATCCCGGCTCAGGTCGACGTTGTTCGGATTGTGCGGGGTGGTGCACATCCACTCCTGGTAGTAGGCCCGTTCCTCTTCGGGTATGGCCTCGATGTCGGGTACGAACGGTCGCGCCCACAGCCGGTACCAGACGAAACCGAAGGTGGAATAGAGCGGCGTGATATTCGGGAAGGCGAGAATCGCTTCCTCGGCCAGACGCCACGCCACCAGCAGCGCCTCTGCCCGCTCTCCGCCAGCCCATTCGGTGGCAATCCGTCTGAGTTCCAACTCCAGGTCGGACTCCGGATCGAACTGAAAAAGGCTCACGACCTCATGGTTGATGTTGAAGGGGACGATCTCCGGTGGAGCGGTGCCGCCCGTGTGGGCCAGGTTATCGACCCCGCCACGATGGAGCAGATCGAGCCGCTGCCAGGTGAGCCGCGGACAGGGGATCCCCACCAGTGGCGCGAACATCGAATTGGGACCGGCAGCGAAGTAGAAGTGCGGTTCACTCGACCGCTCTTTGAGTTCGATCATCAGATCCCGCTCGCGGTCATCGAAGGCAAGCTGGTATACGGTACCACCGTTGATCGATCGTGAATCGGGATAGCGGGGATGGGTGTAGGGCATCTCCCAGCCACGTCCCACCAGGGAAGTGGTCTCCACGTCGATCCCCTCCTCCAGCCCGGCCCAGATGGTATCGTGCTCGCCGTAGAACGATTCCATCCGCGTGATTACCCGGAAATCGGGATTCCGCTCCCTGCCGGCGTCCCGCAGGGTGCGGAAGAAGAGGAGCGCGTTCTCACCGGCCGCCCGGGCGATCTCCTCGTCGTCCTTCCACTCCCTGATCAGGTAGGCGCCACCGTTGCGGCCGACGTAGAGCGACTTCGTGTACTCGAAGCCGGCGTGCTCCCGCACCAGCGGATGGGTGATGGTCATGTTGTAGCGGGGTTTGAAGCTCCGGAAGGGGTGGTCGACCCGGGCGCCGCGCAGCATTGGGTACTTCGTGAAGAACTCCTCCGGTACGGAACGGGGTTCGAAACAGAGGAGTCCGGGGACGAGTCCACGCGCTGTGACGGACCGGGCGTTCTCCTTCAGCCGGTCGAGATTGGCTGCCAGCCACTCATCGGGGTAGAGCCCCTCATTCAGCCTGCTCGCGGTGAACTGATCGAGCGCCGGGCAATAGGTGTAAAACATCGGGTAGATCTCGCCGGGCGGACCGGTCTCGAGTCCCCGGGGGGCAGCCAGGCCGTTCACCTCCAGGTGGGTGAATCCGGAGGCGGCGAGCCGCTCGATGTACGTCTCCCGGTCGAGACCCTGCTGGATCCGTCCCTCCTGGTTGAGGAAGTAGTCGTAGACGGTGCGGTTCCAGGCGAAGCTCACCGGGAAGTATCGGCCCCTTTCCACTTCATCGAGGAGGCGCTCGCCCGCGTGCCGCAACAGACAGGCGAGGAATCCATAGAGGTAGCAGCGGTCGGAGGGGATGACTGCCCCCGAGCCATCCTCCCTCAGGGTGAACCGGACCCCCGCTTCACCCTCCCACGGCGACTCCCACCTGCTGTCGACCGGCGGAGGGTCCGTGACCGGGTCGAAGATGAGGAAGGTACCGGACTGGTCGGAGAGCGTGCCCGGATCGGGATGGACCTCAACCGTCGCGCCGGTCTCACCGGTCCCTCCGGTCCTACTGGCCAGCAGGTCTGCAGCTGACCGCAGGACGGGCTCTCCACCCTCCCCGATGATGA
>JALGWK010000312.1 GCA_025774205.1 bacterium | reverse complement strand
AGGTTGTGCACAAAATACTCACCGAAGCCGGCCGCGTCGATAACAGCCCGGGCTTCGCGATCGAGTTCCTGGCACGGTACGCCCGGCTCCATGGCGGCCAGCGCCGCTTCCATCGCTTCGTCGAGCACTTCCCGCCAGGTGGCAAACTCCTCCGCAGGCACCCCCGTCACGAAGGTGCGGGTCAGGTCACTGTGATACCCGTTGAGGATCGCCCCGAAGTCGATCGTCAGACACTCCCCTTCCCCGATAATCCGATCGGTGGACTTGCCGTGCGGTCTGGAACTGTTGGGCCCCGAGACCACAATCGGTTCGAAAGCGCTCCCTTCGCTGCCGCGCCGCCTGAGCCATCCCTCCAGGTCGCCGGCGATCTCCCGTTCCCTGCTGTCCGACGTGATCCCCGCCGCGACGTGGTGAAGCACGTCACAGGCCAGATCCGCCGCCCCGCGCAGTGACGCGATCTCATGTTCATCCTTCACCGACCGCAGACGTTCCAGGCAGTCGTTCACCGGGACCCAGGTGATCCCCGGGCATTCCTCCTCCAGCAACTGCAACTCGGCGACCGTCAGTCGTCCGCCTTCGAAGCCGACCTTCCACCAGTTCTCCAGGTGATCACCAAGTGCATGCCGAAGCGGTCCCTCAACGATCTCGATCTCCGCTTCCCGGACTTCATGGGCGCTCTGTTCCGTATAGCGCCCGTCGGTCAGAAACCGGGTCCACTCCCGGGCCAGAATCAGGTGAGCGCTTGAGCCGGAGAAGCCGCACAGATAGCGATGATGGATGGGAGCCGTGACGAGGAAAGCGTCGAGGTCCCTCAGTTCCGGGCTCGCCCAGAGAGCTTCCCGGCGATCCGGATACACCTCTCCATCTGGCAGGGTGACGGCGGAAGGCAGACGGTTATCCAAGGCAGTGGAAGGTTAATCCGACAATTCGGACTGCTTCGCCAGGCGCCGCAGATCTTCCAGTTTGATCCGATACGATTCCCGGTCCGGTTCCCAGAGCTGGAGGGCTTCAAAGAGTCTTACTGCCTCCTTGTACTTCCCCTTGCCGACCAGGATCTCAGCTTCTATCGCGACCCGGATCGCGTCATCGTTATTCTCGATCTGGGTCGACAGACCCGCCACGCCTACGACCCAGTCTACCTTCGGCTCATCGTCAGTCTTTTCACCGGATCCCTGTTTCTCATCAGCCACTGGCTTGATATCCTCACTTTCGCCGAGGTCGTCCAGCACCTGGTCCAAATCGAGCGGAACGTCCTCATCATCCAGACCGATATTCACCGACGCCTCATCCATGGGGATGGGATCGTCTTTCTGGAGCGATCCGGCCCCATCATCGGATAACGATCCGGTTTCGAGTTCAGCCTCCAGGGATTTCAGGACATCATCGACTTCGAGATCATCAGCTTCCGCATCTGTCAGATCGAGTATTTCGTTCGACACCTCATCGTCGGTCACCCCCGCCACATCTTCATTACCGGTCGGCGTCACCGCGAGTGGATCGTCGAGTTCGAGCCCTTCGGAAACCGTGTCGAGCGCTTCGTCGGTGAGTTCAACCGGGCCCGGGATCAGAATATCCTCACTACCGATATCGATGTCTTCCAGGCCGGCTTCAAGGCTCGCGTTATCCGTTCCCTCAACGATGCCGATATCGACTTCGCCGCCGGGAGTGGACACCTCCAGCCCTTCGATCGGATCTACATTGGTGTCGAACGCTACCAAACCCTCCAGATCGAGGGGAGTATCGAGATCGATCGCTTCGACCTCCTCGACCTTCGGTGTCCCGGTATCCAGGCCCGCGTTTCGGTGTCCCGGTATCCAGGCCCGCGTCCAGATCAAGCGCGCCGACCTCCTCGACCTTCGGTGTCCCGGTATCCAGGCCCGCGTCCAGATCAAGCGCGCCGACCTCCTCGACCATCGGTGTCCCGGTATCCAGACCCGCGTCCAGATCGAGCACTCTGGCTACAGGTTCCGGGCTGTCTACCTCCTCGACCATCGGCGTCCCGGTATCCAGACCCGCATCCAGATCGAGTGCTCTGGCTACAGGTTCCGGGCTGTCTACCTCCTCGACCATCGGTGTCCCGGTATCCAGGCCCGCGTCCAGATCGAACGCTCTGGCTACAGGTTCCGGGCTGTCTACCTCTTCGACCACATCCGCCTGTTCCAGGATCTGGGCCCATAGCTCAGATTTGTCTTCCTCCTCCGACGGAGCCTCATCAGGAGCAGCACCACCGGCGTCGGCCGGCACCTCGACCGTCAGCAGCTCATCCTCATCAAGAGCAGCACCGCCGATGTCGGCCGGCACCTCGATCGTGGACAGGTCATCCCCATCGGATGCCTCCTCCCCGATCGCCTCACCTTCGAGCGAGGAACCGGCGCCGGAAAGAAGCGCCTCGAGTTCCTTCAGAGCATCTTCAGGGGATCCCGCTTCATCTCCGATCTCGAACATCGCGCGGGGTCCTTCGTCTGTTTCGACTTCCTCATCCCCCGGGTCCAGGCTGTCGTCTCTCTCTTCAACCATCTCCGGCCCTCCCTCGTATTCATCAATCAACGGATCCTGGCCGAATCCCTCACCGAGCATCCGGCACTCCGTCGCCAGGTCTGTCTGGCCGAGTCCATCGTAGCATAGTGTCAGCGCCTGCAGAAGCGCCGGCGCGGGACCATCCAGTTCCCGTGCTGCTTCCAACTCGGAGCGCGCCTCCTCCAGCTCACCGGCCGCAAGGCATGTGAGTCCGAGGATCAGGCGACCTGTGGCGTAATCGGGATGGATCGCCACTCCCTCCCGTCCCAGTCGCAGGGCCCCCTCCACCTCGCCCTCCCGCAGCAGCCTCTGAGCCTTGACCGCAAACAGAGATTCCCCGGCACTTCCGCTCATGAGCTCTCCCGGACGCGCTCGAGGAGGTTGGAGGTCGAGTGTCCCTTCCGCAGCCGGACCAGCACCACTTCACCGCCATCGGCGCGAACTTCCGCCGCTCCCACTACTTCTTCTTCAGTATAGTCTCCACCCTTGACCAGTACCTGCGGCCGCAGGAGCGTGATCAGTTCCAACGGCGTCTCCTCGTGGAAGGGCACCAGTAGATCGACCGCTTCAAGTCCGGCCAGAACGACGAGACGGTCGTCGACCGGATTGAGCGGCCGGTCGGGTCCCTTGCCGAGAGCGCGGGTTGATTGGTCGTCATTGACACCTACAACCAGACGGTCCCCAAGTGACCGGGCTTCCGCGAGGTACTCGACGTGCCCCCGATGGAGGAGATCGAAAACTCCGTTCGTGAATACCACCTTCAGGCCCGACTGCCGCCATTCCACGCACACCTCATTCATTGTCTTCATCCACCGCGGCCATAAGCGCCTCGGCCCGGATGGGGACCGCGCCCACCTCACCCACCACGACTCCGGCCGCGTATCCGGCCACGGTAGCGGCCTCCAGTATATCCGCCCCCGCCGCAAGCATCGCGGTGATGGTGGCGATGACCGTATCGCCGGCTCCGGAGACATCGTACACCTGACGCGCCCGGGCCCCTACCTGGGTGGTGGTGCCGTCTTCCTCCAGAAGGGTCATCCCCCGGGATCCCCTGGTGATAAGCACATTGGCCGCTTCGAGTCTCTTCTGGATGATCCGCGCGGCCTGGATGACACTCTCTTCATCCACCAGGTTCGTGCTGAGCGCCATCTCGACTTCACTCACATTCGGTTTGAAGAGGGTGACACCCCGAAAATCGAAAAAGCGTTCGAATTTTGGGTCGACCGCAACCGGAAGTCCCGACTCGTGCAGGAGAGGCAGCAGACGTTCAAGGACTTCGCTGGAGAGGACCCCCTTGTTGTAATCCTGAAGGATCACCGCGTCCACCGTCTCCAGTGCCCCTTCGACGAAATCGCAGAGACGTGTCGCGACCTCTCCTTCGGCCGCTGTCCGGTCTTCGCGGTCGGCGCGCACCACATGCTGCTGGTGGGCGATGATCCTCGTTTTGACTGTCGTCTGGCGGTCGGGATCGATCAGCAGGCCGGTGGTTCGAAGGCCTTTCGAATCCATTAAACCCGTCAATTCACTGCCGGCCGGATCGTCCGCTCCCCTCAACCCGACCAGGAGCGGTTCCGCGCCCAGGGAGAGGACATTGCTGGCCACGTTGGCCGCGCCTCCCAGGTGAAACGCTTCCCGTTCCACCTCCACCACCGGTACCGGCGCCTCCGGGGACATCCGTCGCACATGCCCCCAGACGTACTTGTCGAGCATCACGTCCCCGATGATGAGGACTGCGCGGTCGCTCACACTCTTGAGCAGTTCACGGATCCGATCTCCCGTCAGGCGGGTCATGAGAGCAGATCCTCCATCGGTCCGACGAGACGGGCGGTACCGGGGATACGCCACCGCTGTCGCCAGCGCTCCTCCGAGATGGCCTCGTCGAGATCGAACACATCCGCGAAATCCTCAGGCCTGTCATCATCGGTCTTGCTCAGAAGACCGATATCGACCAGATCGAAGATGATATTGCCGAAATCCCCGGTCACCGAGACCCCCCAGCTGTCGAAGATGTGCCGGGTGTCGGGACCGAACCGCTCTGAGGCCACCCGGACAATGCCTGCCAGGAGTTCGGGACCGGAGAGATGACGCCTGACGGAAAGCCCGGCAACGGTCCGGTTCAGCGCGTCCAGGGTGAAATAATACGCCTCCGGTGAATACCGGCCGCGTTTCACCGCCAGGTTGTCGATCACTCGGTAGATATCATTCATGCCAGTTTCCACGCCGTTGCGCGCTCTCCGTTTCAGATCGCGAATCTGATGTTCATGACGTCACCATCCTTTACACGGTACGTCTTTCCCTCCTGTCGTACCAGTCCGGCTTTGCGGGCTTCAGCCCACGATCCCGCTCCGATAAGTGCCTCCACTCCGATGACTTCCGCCCTGATGAAACCGCGAGCGAGGTCGGAATGGATCGCCCCGGCCGCTTCAAGGGCCGTCTCACCCGTTCTCAGGGTCCACGCCCTCAGTTCCTCTCCCCCCGTGGCGGTGTAGAAGGTTACCACATCGAGCGTCTGCCAGGCTGTCTCGATGATCATCAGGGCCTGGCCCGGGTCGATTCCGTACTCCTCAGCGAACAGAGTTGATTCATCATCTGACAGCCGGTCGAGTTCCGCAAGCAGATCACCGGGGACCGATACCAGGCCCGCCTCCCGGGCAGCACTCCATCCGCTCCAGCGGGCATCGGGGTCGGAGGAGGCCTGCTCATCACTGATGTTCATGACCACCACGAGCGGTTTCGCCGTCAGGAAACCGAAACCACGCAGCAGCCGCTCCTCTTCAGGTGACAGGTCCACCTCTCCGACTCCCTGACCCTGTTCGAGAACTTCGACCACCCGGGCGAGCGCCCCGGCTTCAACCGTTTCATCGTGATCGGCGCCGGCCTTGCCGATCAGTTCACGCAGCTTCACCAGGCGTTTCTCGGAACTGACGAGATCGGCGATCACCAGGTCGGTCCAGCACGCTTCGAGATCGGCTACCGGGTCCACGATCCCGGCCGGGTGAGGCACGGTGGGGTCCTCGAAGGCGCGGATCACCACCAGCAACGCGTCCGCGATCCGGGCAGGGCCGAGGACTTTCTCGTCGAAACCCCTCGAATCGTTCCGGGAGAATCCGGGGATATCCGCCACCTCGATCGAAACCGGGGTGACCTTCGGATGGGGGATGGCCGCGGCCAGACGATCGAGTCGCGGATCGGGAACCCGGAAGACACCGAGATGCACGCCGCCCTCACTGCTGCTGCCCCCGGAGGTATCGAGTCCGGTCAGCACGCCGAAGAGCGTGGTCTTTCCGGATAGAGGCGGACCCACCATGGCCAGTCGCATCGATCACTCCCGAGGATTGGGGCGACAGCGTGGATTCACGCCTCAGGTTAACCGGTCGGGCGCTACGTGTACACAACTCCCCGACCGGCGACAGCGGCCATGGAGGACTGACGCGGGCTGGCTCTCAGAACCAGTCGGTATAGACGATACGGATCTCCTCGAGCAGGTTGGTGAAGATGAGTTCCAGGCGCAGCCGGGGAGTGGCGGCCCACTTCACGCCGAAATTGAGGTAGCCGTTCCCGTAGCCGAGAGCCTCGTCATCATTGTCGTTGAGGGCCGTGTCGTACTCGATAAGAAGATAGAGTTCGGGACTGAGGGAGACATCGATCCCGCCGAAGAAATTCAGATCACTGTCGTCATCCTTTTCGAGGCTCTTGTTGATCCCGAAATGTGTCCCCAGCTCGAAGAGAAAGCGCCAGTTCTTGCTGGCCACCGCGTAGAGGCCGGGTGATTTCACCATGTATCGCTGCTGATCATCCTCCCCGAGCCATGGCCCGTACCCCTGAGTGGCGTAGCCGACGGCCACGGCCGGCAGATTGACCGTCTCCGAGATGATGCGAAGCTTGACCGCCGCCTCCACATTGGGATTCCAATCGACTTTGCCCCTGCCGACCACGTTGTCGGCTCCGTAACTGAGGCCGACGTTCATCGACTGGAAGAGACCTATTGTAACGAAGGAGAACAGTCCGCCATCCGGATACATGCGCAGGTCGATTTCGAAGGCTCCCCGCTCCAGCAGACCGGCGATCGGCATGTTCCCGAGGTTGGTGAACTGCAGGCCCTGAGAGTACTCCGCAGAAGGCGGCCGACCTTGCTGCGCGGCTGTCCCGGGGGCGGCCAGGAGCAGGCAGATGATCGCGGCGACCATTGTCGAACGGCTGGCGATACAGGGAGTTCTCATGATGCTGCCCTCATTTCGTAATCTCAGGGTGACTCCATCTCATCCGACAGTATAGAGCAGAGGTGTGATGTCCGGGGACCGGATACCACCTCTGAAGGAACATACGCGTCAGGTCGAATCCGGTTTCCCGGGAGGGAGCGGGAAATGGTTTATCCCGCGGAGAGAATCTCGGACCTGGAGGTCAGGGAGGAGATCCGGTCGGTATCCACCTCAACTCCGATACCCGGTCGGTCGAGCGGCAGAGTGACCATCCCGTCCCCGGACATCCGCCACTCGGGCAGGACGATATCCCGCTCCCAGTACCGGGCGCTGGGTGAGAGGTCACCGGGCAGGGTGAAGCCTGCCAGCGATGCAAGCGCCACATTATATCCCCTACCGATCCCGCTCTCCAGCATACCGCCGCACCAGACCGGTATACCGGCTTCCCGGCAGATATCATGAATTGCGAGCGAGGCCCGGAATCCTCCCACCCGGCCCGGTTTGATGTTCACCACCCGACCGCTGCCCAGTTTCAGCATATCACGGGCACGATCGGGTCCGGTGATCGATTCATCGAGGCATATCGGCGTGGTGAGGCGCGCCTGCAGGCGGGCGTGCTCCAGCAGATCATCGTGGGCAAATGGTTGTTCGATCATCATGAGACCGAGATCGTCGAAGGCCATCAACCGCTCTGAATCAGAGGCTCGATACGCGCTGTTGGCATCCGTCATCAGCGGCAGATCCGGTCCGAATTCCTCTCTGACCGCTCTCAGGAAGTCGAGATCGGCTCCCGGCATGATCTTGACCTTGATCTTCCGGTACCCCTCTGCCAGCCGATCCGCGACCTCTCCGACCAGGGCCCCGGGCGAGTCGTGGATACCGATCGAGATACCAGTCTCGACCGCCGTCCTGACGCCGCCGATCAGGCGGGAGAGAGAGATCCCCTCCCGGCGGGCGTGCAGGTCCCAGATCCCCATTTCGACGGCCGCCTTCGCCATCGGGTGGCCCCGGAAATCACGCTCAAGGAGAGGTCCGGCCTCGGTCGGATGCCCCAGTTCCCGGCCCAGCACACGGGGAGCGACGTGATCACGGATCATGAGCCACGCCGTATCGATGGTTTCATACGAGTAATTGGGATGCTCTCCCGCCACACATTCCGCCCAGGCGACGGTCCCCTCCTCATCGAGGAGTTCCAGCAGAAGGATCCGGCGCTCGAAGGTCGTGCCGGAGGAGATCCGGAACGGCTCCTTCAGCCTGAGCGCGATCTCCCGCATGATGATCCGTTCGGTGATCACATCCACTCCAGGGCATTGTCGCGGTTGCTGTCGGGATGGTACGGTCGGGATAGTACGATGCCGAAGACCTTCACGTCCAGACGCCTCCGATCACCCACCGGACCCTCCGGCGGGTAATATCCCGCGGAAGGGACGCACTCAGGAGGAGAGAAGATCAGGACTTTGGAGGAATGCTTTACGGTAGTGCATCAAAGGATTGCTTTCAGGGAGGGAAGAGAATCTTGACGGAACAGAGCGATATGAGTCCGATCCATGAAGTGATCAGAGAACGCTGGAGCCCGGTTCATTTCACCGACCGGCCGATTACCGGGGAAGAGGTTCGAGCGCTCTTCGAGGCGGCCCGCTGGGCCCCATCCTCGATGAACGAGCAGCCCTGGCGCTTCCTCCATGCCACCAGGGAATCGCCGGAGGCGTTCGACCGATTCCTTTCGTGCCTCGTTGAAGACAACGCCGCCTGGGCGCGCCACGCCGCCATGCTGGTGCTCGTTGTCGCCGGGACCAGTTTCAGCCGGAGCGGGCGGGAGAACCGGCACGCCTGGCACGATACCGGGATGGCCGTCGAGAACCTGCTGATCCAGGCCGCCGCCATCGGTTTGCAGGGACATCCGATGGCCGGATTCTCCCGATCGAGGGCGATCGAGCTGTTCGGGATCCCGGAGGAGTACGAGACCATCGTCATGGTGGCTCTCGGAAGCCCGGGGGAACC
>JALGWK010000038.1:8688-18383 GCA_025774205.1 bacterium | reverse complement strand
TCCCGCTCAACCGCGCGGTGAAACTCCCGTAGTACTCGGTGTCGGCCGAAAAGGTGGACAGACTCGCTGGATCGGGCATCTCCTCAACCTGCCCCTGCTGATGCAGGTTGCCGATGAAAGCCGCCAGCGCCGCCCGGGCTTCTTCGGGCGAGTCCTTCGGCACCAGGAAGGCCGTGCACTCTCCCGACGGCAGCAGGAACTTCGCCTCATAACTCCGCGAAAAGGCCTCCTGACCGAGCAGTCCGCGAGCCATGTATCGCAAGGTGTGAGGTACCTGCCCCTCTTCAGGGAGGATCGACACCTCGGCCGGGAGTTCCTCCTGTTTGATCGAGCCGGCGATCTTCGCCGCGTAGGGCTCTTCACTACCTCATCCATGGAGCCGGCGTTCACCTGCACGAAGAAGTGCCCTTTCCAGAACCTGAGGTTCAGATCGGAAACGATCGCCTCCTCACCGATCTCCCCGAAGGTGAGTTCCGGGCGTCGATAGTTGGAGTAGATCCCGAAGGCGTTCAGGGTCGTGCCCATGTCATAGATGTCGAAGGTCACGCTCGCCAGAGGATCATCGTGACGCGCGTGGGAGGCGGTCACCATCTCGATGAACTCATAGTCGTTATAGACCTCAGCCTCACCGTTGATGTACTCGTACAGGTTCTCCGACGTGAACATCTCCGGTTCGAAATCCCATTGCCACCCCTGGTCGGTATCGGGCCGCGGCACGAGTGACATAACGTCATCCCCCCCCTGGGGAACCTGCCAGGCCGTCAGGGTCAGGAGGAAGAGCACCGGCATAAGCAGAAGGTTTTTCGAACGGTTCATATCACCCCTTCGTCGGGATCGTATGGAATTATTACTATCATGTCCGCGGGGCATATGGTTAGTATGCCTCACAGTCATGTTTCCCGCATGGAATCAACAGTGAAACATGATGACATACAATTTCCTTCTCTGTCATCTTCCCTTATCCCGGAACGTTCCCGGTAATGCAGTGGAGCAGCAGATGAAGCACAGGTTCATAACCATTTGTCTCTCCCCGCTCGCGCTGACCATGCTCCTGTCGCTGTCGGTGACAGCCCAGCAGTCGTACTCGGTTGATGACCTGGTCGCGCTCGGACTCGAGAGCAATCCCCGACTTCGCGCCCAGACTTCACAGGTGGAGGCCGACCAGGCCTCCTGGCAGGCTGCCAGGAGGCTTTTCAACCCTTCCCTCGACTTCGAGTTCGGCACCGGCGAACCGGGCGACGGGAGTCCGGATGTGCAGATCTCCGGTCTGTCCGTGAGCCAGCTGCTGGAGAATCCTTTCAAACGCCAGCATCGGATCAGGATGGCTGAGAGCGAATGGATGGGGGCCGACCACACCCGACGGGCGATATCCCTGGAGATCGCATTCGAGATCAAGGAACATGCCTGGCTCATCCTCCTCCTCGACGCCAGGGAGGACCTTGCCCGTATGAACCTGACCTCCCTTGAAGAGGCTTACGATCTCATCGCCACCCGGGTGCGACTCGGCGAGACGCGGGAACTCGAGGCGATCAGCCTCGATGTCGAGGTCAGACGGGCCCGCTATCAACTGAACACCATCGTGACCGAGAAGCGCTTCGCGTCCAGGCACCTCAACGCTCTTCTGGGCAACAGCCTGCCGGAGGGATTCGAGGTCGCTGGTGAACTCACCTGGGAACCGTTGACGAATGAGACCGGGATCGATGAGGCGCTGCGAACACACCCCCTCATCGGCCGTTCGGAGAGCGAACTGGCGTATGCCAGGAGTCAGCTTGGCCTGGCCCGCTCTCTCAACATCCCCGATCCGGCCATCTCAGGATTCATGGGACAGGAGATCGACGGCCGGATCAGGGGCGTGGGCATCTCCTTCGAGTTCCCTCTCTGGAACCAGAACGCGAAGGAAGTAACCCGCTCCCGGAGTATCGCCGACATGATGAGCTGGGAACTGGAGAGAACCCGGCTCGACCTCTCGACCGAGATAGCCGTTCGTCAGGGACATCTCGCCCTCTCCACCGAACAGCTCGAGATATTCGAGGAGGGTCTGCTCAACCAGGCCGAGGTCCGCCTGCAGCTCTCAGAGATCAGTTACCGGCAGGGTGAGATATCCCTGCTCGAATTTCTCGACGCTCAGCGCACCTACTACAGCATCCTGAACGACTACCAGGACTCTCTCTACAACTGGAACCTGGACCGGGCAGCGCTCGCCAAAGCCGTTGGAGAAGAAATCCGATGAAGATGAAGAACCTGACCCTGCTGGTCCTCCCCCTGGCCTTCCTCCTGATCGCGTCATGCGGGAGCGATCCGCAGAGGGATACTCCCGGGGAGATTCCGGCAGAAGAAGCCGCCCTCGAAGAGGAGGCCGATGACCATGAGCTCCACGTCGAGCCTGAACAGATAGAGGAATGGGGGATCGTGCCTGGAGTGGTGAGCACCACCGACCTGGTCTCAGCGGTAGACCTGCCCGGGGTCATCGAATTGAACCAGAACCGCACTGCCCAGATCTCTTCCTACGTGGACGGAAAGGTCCTTTCACTGGCGGTCGACCTCGGCTCAAGGGTTCGCAAGGGACAACCCCTGCTGACCGTGAACTCGCCGGCGTTCTCCAGCGCCCAGGCCAGATACCTGGAGGCGTACGCCAACTACCGGTTCAGCAGCGGGGAGCACGACCGGGCTGTCGAACTCTTTCGTGAGAAGGCGATCGAGGAACGGGAGTACCTCAGACGGATTTCAACCCACGAACTGGCGGTGGCCGAACTGGCCGCGGCTGAGTCTATCCTCCACTCCTTCGGGATCTACCACGACTGGATCGACCGGCTCGTCGACCGGTACACCGAGATCGACATCAATGGCGGAGAGGCCCATTCGCTGGCCGAGTCGGCCCTCCCCATCCTCTCTCCGGTTGACGGCATCATCATCAGCAGGGACGTGGTGGTCGGGGAGAACGTCGATCCCGCCAAGGTTCTCTTTACGGTCTCTGATCTCAACACCGTCTGGGCCCATCTCGATGCCTACGAGATCGACCTGCCCTTCATCGACTACGATTCGAGGGTGACCATCACCACGCCCCTCTTTCCGGAGCAGACCTTCAGCGGCACGATCACCTATATCAGTGATGTGGTGGACGCTACCCTGCGTACCGTCCATCTGCGGGTGGAACTGCCGAACCGCGAGCGACTCCTGCGGCCGAACCTCTTCATCAGGGGTCTCGTCCAGAACTACGATCCGGAAGCCCGGCAGATCGCCATCCCGGAAGAGGCGATCACCATGTACCACGGAGAGAAGACCGTTTTTGTCGCTGCAGACGCTCATGCCCACGGCGATGAAATGGAACTTTCGGCGCATGGGGAGGACCATGTGGTCTTCGAGGTGCGCCACATCGAACTCGGAGCACTCATCGGGAACATGCGGATCATCACCGGTGGTCTTCAGGAAGGTGAGGTCATTGCTGTGAAAGGTGCCTTCACGCTGAAGGCGGAGCTTGAAAAGGGTTCTGTGGGCGACGCCCACGTCCATTGATGAGGGTGCACCAACGGTTCCGGAGACAGGAAACAACATGATTCAGCGTCTGATCAGATTCTCGATCGAACAGCGGCATTTCGTAATCGCGGCGACCGTGCTCATCATGGTTCTGGGGATATTGTCGTTCCGGCGTCTGCCGATCGATGTCTTCCCTGATCCCTCCCCTGCCCTTGTCCAGGTTTATACCGGGGGACACGGCATGGCGCCCGAAGAAGTGGAACGACTGATATCATACCCGATCGAAGCCGCCATGTTCGGTCTCCCGCGGGTCACCACGGTACGCTCTACCTCCACCTTCGGTCTCTCAACGGTAAGCATCTACTTCGAGGAGGGGACCGATATCTACTGGGCGAGGCAGATGGTGCTCCCCCGGCTGACCGAGGTCCTGGAGGATCTTCCCGAGCAGGCTGACGAACCGGTACTCGGACCGATCGCAACCGGCCTCGGGCTTGTCTATCTCTACTACCTTGAGGGTGACGGTTACACCACCATGGAGTTGAGGACACTCCAGGACTGGCTGGTGAAGTACGAACTGAAATCCGTGCCGGAAGTCTCGCAGGTCCTCAGCATCGGTGGTGACGTCAAGCAGTACCAGATACTGGTGGATCAGAACGCGCTCCTGAAATACGACCTGACCGTCTCCGACGTCATCGACCGGATCAGGGGGAACAACCAGAATGTCGGCGCGAGCTTCATCGTGCGCGGACAGGAGGAGTATATCGTCCGGAGCATCGGACTGGTGCAGTCACTCGATGATCTGAAGAATACGGTCGTCACGAGCAGCGACGGTGTTCCGGTACTGCTCTCGAGCCTCGCCACGGTCGAGATCCTGCCGGCCGTCCGACGGGGGACCGCGCTTGCCAATGGTGAGGGGGAAAAGGTAGTCGGCATGGTGCTCAAGCTCTTCGGCTCGAACACCGCCAAAGTGATCGATGACATCGAAGCGCGGATAGAGGTCATCAACCAATCCCTGCCCGAGGGAGTCGAGATCGTCCCCTTCTACAACCAGGCGGCGTTCATCCAGAACTGCTACTCGACCGTCGTGAACAACCTCGCCCTCGGGATTCTCCTGGTCATCCTGGTTCTCTTCCTGTTCATGGGGGACTTCCCGTCAGCCCTCATCACCGTCTTTACGCTCCCCTTCGCCATCCTGCTGACCTTCATCCTGATGATGCAGGCGAACGTGGCGGCCGACCTGATGTCGCTGGGCGGACTGGCAATCGCGATCGGGCTGATCGCCGACGCTGCCATCATCTATGTTGAGAACTCGTACCGGCACCTTCAGCTGCCCGGTGAAGGAGGAAAGAAAGGCGCCCTGGTCCGGGCCGGAGGCGAAGTTGCCCGACCACTTTTCATTGCGATCCTCATCATCGTCCTGGTATTCACCCCGATCTTCACCCTCTCGGGGGTCGAAGGAATCATGTTCCGCCCGATGGGCTTCACGATCTCCTTCGCGCTGCTCGGCTCCCTCCTCTTCACCATCGCCATCATCCCCGCCCTGGCCTTCTACCTGCTCCGGAAGCGCCGGGAGGAGAAGCGTGAACCGTGGTTGATCGGGCGGATCAGGAACGTCTTCGAACCGTGTTTCGAAGCCTGCCTGAACCATCGCCGTCGGGTATTCTGGGTTACCGGCGCGGTTTTCATCATCGGGCTCGCCCTCATACCCACGATGGGCCGCGAATACATGCCCCGATTGCAGGAAGGAACCCTGCACCTCCGGGTTACCATGAACCCGAATGCCAGCCTGGAGGAATCGATCTCAACAGCCACCAGGGTGGAGCAGATCGTGCGCGACGTTCCCGAAGTGACCGGGGTTCTGAGCCGCATCGGGCGCGGCGAGGTGGGGAGTCACGCCCATTTCGTGAACAATGCCGAAGTCCTGATCCAGCTCGAACCGGAACGGAAGTGGAAGGCGTTCCGGAATGTTGAAGAACTGGTCGAAGAGATCGAACACCGGTTGGAGGTACTCCCCGGCCTGAGTCTGTCCATGACTCAACCGATCGCCCATAACCTCGACGAACTGATCACCGGCGCCAAGACCCAGCTCGCTTTAAAGCTGTATGGGGAGGACTTCGATCTTCTTGGTCAGACCGCCGAAGAGATCGAGCACGCCCTGCTCGAGATCGAGGGAGCGGACAATGTGCAGGTCGAGCAGTTCTCCGGACAGAACCACATTCAGATCGTCATCGACCGGGAGACTACCGCCAGGTACGGGCTCAACATCAGTGATGTGCAGGAAACTATCGAAGCAGCGATCGGCGGAGTCACTATCGGCAAGGTGTATGAGGAACAACGCCGGTTCGACATCTTCCTGCGCTTCCAGGCCGAATTCCGTAACAACACCGAGCAGATCGGGAACCTGCTGATCAGCCTGCCCGGCGGAGGACGTGTACCGCTCGGGATGCTTGCCCGGGTCGAGGAAGTCGAGGGAGCCCGCCTGATCAATCGTGAGCAGAACAAGCGGTTCGTCACCATCCAGTGCAATGTGAGAGGACGTGACATCGGCAGTTTCGTGGCTGACGCCCGGCGTGAGATAGAGGCGGATGTCGACATCCCTCCTGAATACATCCTCACCTGGGGCGGGCAATTTGAACTGCAGCAGCGGGCCAACCGCACCCTGGCACTCATCGCCCCTTTCATTCTGGCACTGGTAGCCCTGCTGCTCTTCACCGTCTTCGACTCGATGCGCGAGGTGCTGGTGATCCTCATCAACATCCCACTGGCGCTGATCGGCGGGATCATCTCGCTGAAACTGGCGGGACTCTACCTGAGCGTGCCCGCCTCGATCGGATTCATCGCCATCTTCGGGATCGCCCTCGAGGACGGGCTGGTTCTTCTCTCCACCTTCCATCGGAAGGTGTGTGACGGCGTCGATCTGAGGCAGGCGGTGACCGAGGGCGTGAACATCAAGCTGCGGCCGGTGCTGATGACGACCTTCACCACCATCTTCGGGATCCTGCCGCTGATGCTGGCGGTGGGACCGGGAGCCGAGATCTACAAGCCGCTGGCCACGGTGGTGGTCGGAGGCCTGCTCACCTCAACTTTCGTCACCCTGATCGTCCTGCCCCTGGTCTACCAGCGGATCAAGGAACCGGTCTGCGTCGATCCGGAGACGGCCTAGTTACCGCCTCCAGCGTCCAGGTTGTTCCAGTGCAGCAGAGTGTTGAACACGAGGAAGTACGATCCGTGGGTCGCGCCGCGCCACATCGGGTTGATGCTGAAGAGGACGACGTGCCCCTCTCCGAGGGAGGCGTCGATGACGGCCGGCGCTCCCAGCATCACTTCACCGTTGGCCAGACCGCCGCTCATCAGGATCTCGTCGGCGTCCCGGGTGAAGCGCAGGATGGTCGTCGCTGCCGAAAGCGATGAAGGTCGACCACGGGGCTCATCCTCTTCCTCCCCCGACTCCTCCCGCTGCCGGCGCTGCTCCTCCTGCCACTCTTCAATCGCTGCGGCGCCCATGGTCCGTGAGCGACCCTGTACGATATCGGGATCGTTTACTCCGCCCCGCCCGGTCTCCCGACCCGACATGCCGGTACCGCCCCCGAAGCGGCGACCCGACGCTCCGCCCGAGCCGCCCCCGAAGACCGGTGAGTTGTTGAAGTAGACCCCCAGTTCGTCATCGTAGCCATAGACGATGGGACTCTGCCTGGCCGCCACCTCGGCCTTATAGACCCCACCCCGGGCCCAGAGATCACCGCTGTCACGGATCGTCACATTACGCGCCAGTCCGAACTGGATCGGGAGGGAACAGCTGCTCGTCAGGGTGACGAAGACTCCGCCTCCCTCGATGAAATCCCTGAGATGTATCACGCCCTCGAAACCGAGGCCGCCGCGAATGTCATCGGTCTCGTCGACCACGCCGATGTTCGGCGTAAGGTCGCTCTTCTTCCACGGGATCGGACCATCACCGGTCATCGGACGGCCATCGAGAACGCTGAAGGCATTGCTTGATGAGGGACCGAAGATGATCACGTCCCATCGCGACTTCAGGTCAGCGGTATCCCGGACGTCGTGGACCGAGATGTAGTCATAGGGGATGCCCTCGGAGTCGAGCGCGATCCTCACCCAGCCCTCGGTCTGGGTACTCTGCCAGGTGTGCATGAGAGCGACCCGCGGGATATCCAGCGGGTGGGTCGGTACCTCCGGCACCTCGTTCACCCCCCAGGCGGTGAAACCGTAAACCGCTCCCGCTTCCCTCAGAAGATCCTCCAGCCCGATCGGGTTACCGTCCACCTTCACAATCAGGGTGCCGGCATTGAAGCTGCGCTCCTCGACGGTGAACTCTTCCTCGGCCGCCTCGAATGTGAGATCGCCGGAATTGAAGCAGAAGGTCGCCATCTTGTTGTCGGCCGTGTGTTCGATGAGGTAGGCCACCGGCCGGCGACGGGTAAGCCCTTCCACACCGCCGCTGAGCGTGACGGCTCCATTGATCATCCGCATGTCGACCTCGAGGATCGCGACATCCTCAACCCGCGCGGTCTGGAGGTTGTAGAGTGGCCCGAGGGTCCAGCCGACATCATCATAGGGCCGCGCGTCGTCGACGTTGAAGTACTGCCGGTCAAGCAGCATGTCGGCCATGCGCGAGTAGGGCTGATCCATCCGGATGATGTAACTGCCGCCGGGCCAGCTCTCCTCCCCGACCTCGAAATCTGACACCGCCTGATGGATCTCCACACCTTGAGTGACGAGCAGGTTCAGCAGGTCGGCCTGGAGTCCCGGCCTGGTCTCATCGGAGGGGAGGACGTAGGCAGCCGGACCTTCGGTACGGGCTTTTTCAACCGACCGCCTGCTCTTCAGCCAGAAGTTCTCCATGAACTTCTCGCGGTTGACGGCCACGTGGTGGGTCGCCACCAGCACCCCGCTCTGCATCAGGTTGGTGTTGTTCCTCATCGACCAGAGCACCCGGGAGAGAGGCGGGTTCGGTTTGAACCACGAACGGGCATCGTTCGACGATATCACGCTGGTGCGAGCATTCCGGGCGGCCTGGGTCTCGTAGAAACGGCCGATGGCATTATGTCCGTTGGCCGCGGTGAAGAGATAGTTGGGGGACCAGCCGTCGAAGAAGCCCCACGTCCAGACCCCGGGAACGCCGAGACGGGTCAGCTCGCTCACTTCGGCGAAGGAGATCTCGAACCACTCGTCGATCAGGATCGGATCGACCCATGCGTTGTACGGCCCGGTCCCGGTGGAGACGTAGAGGTAGGCCACCGACTCATGCAGGTCATGCAGGACCTGCGGATGCCAATCGAGCATGGTGGCGCAGACGTTCCGGGTCAGCGCCAGCGACATGCCGAGGTAATCGCGGTTGTTGTCGTGGGCAACGTACTGACCCCAGTAGATGAGGCTGGATGATACCCGGGCATCGGGATCCTTATGCGGCGCCATGGCCAGATCGACCTGCTTGTCACGGCCGTCCACATCGAGAATCGGCGTGACCATGACGATCATGTTGTCCCGGATCTCGCGGATGAAATCCGATTCCTCCACGGCCAGGCGGTAGACGAGTTCCATCAGCATCTCGGGGGAACCGGTCTCGCCTGAATGGAGGGCTCCGGTGGTCCAGTAGAACGGCTTCGCCTCCCCGATGATCTCAGCGGCTTCCTCTTCACTCAGGGTGCGCGGATCGGCCAGTCGCCCGGTCAGGTCTTTGTAATGGTCGAGGTTCGCGATCGTCTCCTCGTCCGAGACGGCGACCAGGATCATCTCGCGCCCCTCCTCGGTCTGTCCGATCGAGAAGACCTGTACCCGCGGAGATGCCTCCGCCACGGCCCGCATGTAGCCGTAGACCTCGTGCGAGTAGCTGAGCACGTCGGCCGCACCGGCTATATGACCGAGATAGTCGAGCGGTGTCGGCACGGTGTCCGATGCAGGCAGGTGATCGACGTAGGGTGTCAGGAAGAAATCCTCGGTGGTGAATTCGAGGATCTTCGCGGTGTAGGCCTCATCGATCCGCTGCTGGGCCGCGAGTGTCGGCGCAGTCAGACAGAACGCCATCGCTCCGCAGAGCAGGATTCGGACCGGAGGGTGGAGGCGCCTGAGCAGATCACTGTTCATCTGAATTCTCCCGGGTTCGCTTGCGCGACGTCATAGCATGTGCCCCGGTGCGGACACACGAGCGGGCTCAGAGTATCAGAAAGGAACTGGTATAGGAACCAGAGAAGGTCTTCAGGAAGGTC
>JALGWK010000038.1:0-8666 GCA_025774205.1 bacterium | reverse complement strand
GCGTTCAGTTCCCTGACCTCGATGGCGAAGTCGGGGCAGAGCATCTCGCAGAGGATGCAGCCGGTGCAGACATCGAGGTCCACGACCTCGGCGATCTGATTGTACTCATTCATTTTCAGGACGTTGGTGGGACATACCTCCACACAGAGGGTGCAGTTCTTGCAGTACCCGGGGATGACCACCACATCCCACTTGCGGGGTACATTTGTCTTGCGATCGGTCATCCGGACGCTCCGTTCGATTTTCAGATATCTTCGAGTGGACGACGGAGGGGATGACTGAGTTCAATAGTCAGAACATCCATATCTCCGAGCACCCATTCAAGGGTCTGGATGACACCGACGGCAGTGGCAATCCCGGAGAAGTCGATGGTCTCGATCTTCCCCTGACTCATGCTCATGGTGGCTTCCTCGAGGGATTTTCTGACCTCGCTCAGCTGATCCTTGATCTCCTCTTCATTTCGCATAATCCGCTTCCTACTCATACTGGATGATGCAGACGACCATATATTCGCCTATGCCGTCACCGATCCCCCAACCTGTCATCTGGGTATGTTTCACGTCGGGGGTTGGAGTTGTGCTCCGTAACCAGTTGTTCAGCTCCTTCTCCAGACCGACAACACTGGCATTGGCGAATACCTTGAATTTCTGCAGGCCCGGCATCTACCTCTCTCCCGTTAGAATTCCCACTCCTGACGCGACTGCCGACAGGTTCCGGTCGGACGCATTATAGGGAGAGGGGTTACCCATCAACAACGGGTAAAGCGGTCTGTGCACAGCGGGAGGGGTTGAATTTAAAAAAACCCGCCCGCTCGATGAGCGGACGGGCTTGAGAAGCCCCGGATGGCCGGGTATGGAATGTCAGGTCTACTTGTCGACCTGAATACTGATCACCCGCTTGGTCGTATCGAACTTGATGACCGTCCGCTTGAATCCGGTTGGCGGGGTGTAGTAGATCCAGGACCAGGTGTCGCCCATGGTGCCGGGGATGGTTATCGTATCATCAGGACTACCCCAGGAGTCCATGACCACTCTCATTTCCATCCCGATCTCGGTCTTCTGGGCCATGATAGTCTGCACCAGGCGGATGTTGTTGTATCTTTTAAGGAGCTCGTCCTCCCGGGCGCGCATCTCATCATTCATCGCGTTCCGTTCCGCCTCGGGATCGTGGGCCGGATCGACATCGGTGAGGTAGTAGAAGTGCGCGTAGAAACCTTCGGTGGTCTTGTACCAGTACTTGTTGTGCATCCCGGCTGTCTCGACCTCGACCGTCTGACCGGCCGGGACAATCTTCTGGGTTTTGCCGAGGGGGTTGGGTTCGTCGTAGAGCCGCAGGATGAGTACTGTCCCGCGGGGAACGACCCACATCTTCTGGACACCGGCGTCATCCTGCTCCTGGGCCCTGACCTGGGTGGGGAAGGAAAAGAGTCCTGCCAGCATCACCAGCGTTGCCGCACCAGCAAAGGCGATTCCAATTCGGTGCTTCATTCCGGGATTCTCCTCGAAGATTCTGCCGCCCGACACCCTTCCGCAGATGGGTTGGCCGGAGTCGGCTCAGTCCACATGACGACCTTCTAAATTATGGTACCTCCGGAGCAGTGTCCAGCTTCGAACAATTTCTTCTTCCCGTGCTCCGGGTGATCCTGCCGGGTGATCCTACTGTATGACGTCTCGGGGGTGTTGTCGTTTATCACTTCAGGCATCGTTCATCGCTTCAGGCGTCGAATCGGATGCGGAAGCCGTCATCATCCGCGAGCGGGACCTCGTTTGCAACCAGACCTGTCACCCGCGCGCCGGCGGGACCCCGTTCGACGTCGCCGAGAAAGGCAGTAATCAGCGTGGCCGGTCCTTCCACTTCCAGCTCCACCCGGCCATCATTCATGTTCCGCACCCAACCGGTCAATTCCCTGGCACCGGCCGCCCGCTGACAGTGCCAGCGGAAACCGACCCCCTGAACCCTGCCGGAGACAACGGCATGATGGCGAACCCGATCGGTCCGGGTATCTGACATGACATGGTTCCTTTCTCCACTCGCCCGACCATCTGACCTTGATATCCCGGATGGACAGACCTTCTGCTGACCTTAATGAGCCCGCCGGAAACATGTCAAGGAAACCGGGGCAGGCTTTCGGACGTCGCCGGGAGGAGTTATCGTTGAGGGAACCGGAAACGAGGTGATGGATGGACGAGAGCAGTGGAGGCGGACTCCGGAGGCAGCTGAGCTGGATCGACGCGACCGCGATCATCATCGGGACGATCATCGGCTCAGGCATTTTCATCACGCCCGGCGTGGTGGCGCGGAACATCCCGAGCCCGGGACTTATCCTCCTCACCTGGATTGTCGGCGGACTGCTCTGCCTGATGGGAGCGCTTATTTTCGCCGAGCTGACCAGCTTCATGCCGGCGACCGGGGGAATCTATATCTTTCTGAAAGAGGCCTTCGGCCCGCTCATGAGCTTCATCTTCGGCTGGCTCTTTCTGCTCGTCATCAAGCCGGGGGCGATCGCGACCATCACCACCGGGGTCGCCATCTATTTCGGTGAACTCGTTCCCCTCTCCCCCCTGGGGATCAAGCTTGTGGCCATCGTGGTCATCATCCTCCTCTCCTCGATCCATTACCGCGGCGTCAGACTCGGCAGCAATATCCAGAACTTCCTCACCGCGCTGAAGGTCCTGCTCATCTCCGGGCTGATCGTCCTCGGTCTGACCAGCGGCGCCTCTGACTGGTCGCTGCTCACCTCCGGAGGCGGGGGGGGATTCAACCTGGGGATGCTCAGCGCCATGGGGATCGCTCTGGCCGCGATCCTGTGGACCTATGACGGCTGGGCGGACATCTGTTACATGGCGGGTGAGGTGAAGGACCCCGGCCGTTCAATTCCGCGGGCAATCCTGCTCAGCACCGTGGCGGTGATCGTCATCTACATCGCCGTAAACATCGTCTTCATCATTACCGTCCCGATGGACCAGATGATGGCCTCCGACCGGGTTGCGGCGGACAGTGCCAGAATCCTCCTGGGACCCGGCGGCGCGACCCTCGTCACAATCGCCATCCTGATCTCCATCACCGGTGGAGCCAACGGATCGATCATGCTCGGCCCACGGGTATTCTATCAGATGGGAGCCGACGGGTACTTCTTCCGCTGGACCGGGCGGGTCCATCCGAAATTCCGGACTCCCGCGAACGCGGTCGTGGTGCAGGGCGTGTGGGCCGCCGTCCTGGTGATGGGTTTTGATTTCGAAAAGCTGCTTAACTACTTCATCTTCACGACCTGGCTCTTCTTCGTCCTCTCCACCGTGGCTCTCTTCGTTTTCCGGAAACGGCTCCCCGACAAGCCGCGACCATACTCCACGCCCGGTTACCCCTGGGTGCCGCTGGCGTTCATCCTCGTCGCGGTCGTCATGCTCGGGAACAGTCTCATCCAGAAACCGCTGGAATCTGGCCTTGGACTCGTGTTCGCTGCTCTCGGGGTACCGGTATACCACCTGTTTTTCCGAAAGCGGATCGCGGCGGCTGAGACGGAGGAGAAAGACAGAGAGTTGTCATGAAATACCTGCGCCCGTTCAGCATTGTGCTGCTCCTTGCGATCGGCTCCATGTCGAGCGGGGCCGGAACCATCTCAGCCCAGTCAACCGGTGGAGAACCCGATCTCAACGGTTTCATCATCACCGGCTGGAACTCCCGGCTCATGAACGATCCGGCAGGATTCCTCTCTGTCGAACCACCGGCAACAGATGTCGGGCATTCCTTCTTCCTGTCCCAGGCCCGGGTCTATGTGCGCGGTCAGCTCGACGACAAGATCGGATATGATATCAAGACCAGCATGGTCGGTGGTTTCTCCCTCCTGATGGCAAACGTGAGCTGGAAGGTCGATGAGAACCTGACCCTTCTCGGAGGCAGAATCCTGAAACCGTTCGGTCGCGACCGTTCCCAGGCCCGTCATCTGCTCGACGCGGTCGACTGGGCGGTGGCCACACTCCAGGTGGGACGCGACCTCAGGTATGGTTTCTTCGATACCGGCCTGATGTTCTCCCTCACCGGTGAAAAGGGATTCACGCTCAGGGGCGGGATCTTCAATGGCGCGGGATTGGCGGCTGTGAAGGATACCGACACAGGCAAGAACGTGGTCGTACGAGCCACTCTGCCGATGGGTAACCTGGAGATCGGAGCCAATGCCAGCTGGCTCCACCTGGGACCAGCAATGCCTCGCGATGGACGTGACAATCTGGCCTGGGGTGTGGACGCCCGACTCAGCACCGGTGGACTCGCCCTCGAGGGAGAGATCATGCACGCCGATGACTGGGCCTCCTTCGATGCCCCCACCGGAACGTCCCCCGGGATGTGGACCGCGACCTTGACCGGCATCATCCCTCTGCCCCGTCGGACGGGCTCGCCGGACACCGAACTGGTGGTGCGGCTCGAGAGGTTCGATCAGAACGAGGACACGGATCAGGACGAGTGGTACTTCCTGGCCCCCAACCTGAACATCTCCATCTCACGGTCGTCACGGCTCCAGGTGGGCGTGATCGGTTCCTTCCCCACTGATGACACACTCGATCCCAGCCTCAGCGGCGTCCTGCTGTGGCAGGTCAATTTCTTCTGATCCCCGGGAACGACCATGCCTCTCAGTGACAGGATACGCTCTCTCTTCCGCCGACGATCCCGCCGCAGATCCGGTCTCGATGACCTCGACCGGGAGGATATCAGGAACATCGTCGAAGAGAGTTTAGAGGAGACGGAAGCCACCAGCGCCCTGGTCGAGAGGGCCGGGGACGCCCACGAACGTGCCCGCGACCTGGTCAGACAGGGACACTTCGAGGCCGCCCTGGACCGTTTCTCCGATTCGATCGAGGCGTGGGAGGAACAGGCGGCTCTCTGTCGGGAGATGGGCTTCCGGAATATGTGGCGGGAACGACCCGATTCGATCCGCCGCGAGATGGAAGAGCTGCGCATCACCCAGCTTGACGTCCTCGACCTGGACTCCTTTACCGCACTCCACGCCCGGGCGCGTCTGCAGCAGGGCCGTCTGGCACGCATGCTTGATCTGATCGCCGCTGAAGAGGGAGCCTCAGAGCAGGACGTGTTCGGCGAGTTCCCGCGGGACCAGCAGGAGGACATCCGAACGATCCTGTTCCATGCCCAGCGTCGGGGATGGATCACCAGGGAACGTGTCGGCAGCCGTTACCGGCTGCGCCTCACCGACCTCGCGCCGCGGATCGAGACCCCTTCCTGAGGGCCTTCCCTGTATCTGAACCATGGAGAGTGGATGGAGAGTGGAGTGAAACCGGGGATCAGCAGGCGCTGTCCTCGACGTCCGCAAGCATGACCTTATTTCGGCCCGCATCCTTGGCCGCGTAGAGCGCGACATCGGATGCCCGCACCAGCTCGGTTGTGTTCTCGATCCCGCTATGCATTGTGGCAACCCCGATCGAGACGGTGGTGGTGAACGTCTCCTTGTCCGTCTCTTCGCCGTTCTTGAGAACCCGGAGGTTGTCGGCAGCGACGATCTCGAAGCGGAGTTCGGTGACCCGTTCTCTGATCCGTTCGGCGGTTGTCATCGCTCCGACGTCCCCGGTACCGGGCAGCACGCAGAGGAACTCGTCACCGCCGACGCGCCCCAGAACGTCGAACTTACGCAGACGTTTCTGGAGTACCTTGGCCACTTCCCGGAGGACCTCGTCACCGGCCACGTGAGTGTAGGTGTCATTGACTGCCTTGAAGTGATCAATGTCGATCATCGCCACACTCATGGAAAAACCGAATCGCCCGGCTTTCTGGAACTCATCCTCGAGCCGCTTCAGGATGGCCCGGCGGCTGAACAGGCCGGTCAGTTCATCGGAATTGGCCAGCTGCTTCAGTTCATCGAGATGCAGGATGTCATGGATGGTCTGGTAGGCGTACTGGACCACCAGGAGCATGAAAAGAGCGGCCAGAAAGAATATCTCACCCGCGATGAGGTCCTTGTTCATCGGTATGTTGGCGACGATGGCGTACAGATAGACGCCGTATCCGATGGCGAGGAAAGCCATCAGGTTCCGCAGGGAGGGCCACGGACGCTTGTCGCGGAGGATCCCGATCAAGTGCTGGGTCCTCACGATGGACGCCACCAGGGCCACCATGCCCAGAAGAATTAGCCATGCCGAGATATAACCTGTCACTGGTGCTGAGTGACCTCCCCGGTCCACCGGATCATCGTGATTGCCAACGGCTGCTACAGATGGATGTTATGCCAATATGATCGTAGACCGAACTCACGACAAGGGACAACATCCTTCTATAATCGAACCCGCTCGTTACCACTTATCTTCATAGGAATCAAGGCTTGATGACCTATTTCGGAAAAAAATGTCTGTTATTCGATTTTTACCTTCAACAGGGTTGACGTGAGCATATATTGTACGCTGACAAGTTAGTTAACGTGGTTAACTAGTTGCGGGAACTGCCAGAAAGCAGCCCCTGGCTGTCTGCCGCAGGATCCTTCATTGGATGCCCGGCAGCGGAGAGACCTGACGAGCGATGAACTACAATCGACTCCTCCGGAACAGCCATATCTTCGCCTCGACGGTTCGGGAAATCCTCGAGCGCCATTTTCTCGAGGAGGCCTCTTCCCTGCCCCTCACGATATCCCAATTCTACCTTCTCAAGCTGATGTCGAACAACGAGCTCTACCAGGTCGGTGAGATCGCCGAACTCCTGGGTGTGAGCAATGCCGCGGCATCGAAGAACATCGATAAGCTGGAAGGACTGGATCTGGTAGCCCGCACTCCCTCCGAAGGCGATCGGAGGGCCACTCTCCTGGCCCTGAAGCCGAAGGGGAAGCGACTGGTGCAGGCTTATGAGGACCTGAAGTCGGAACGCCTCTCCCCCATCCTCGAACAGTTCGATCCCGCTGAAATCGAAGAACTCTCCCGTCTGCTCGAGAAATTCTCTGCCGAAGTGCTGAGCTTCGAAGGACCCGCAGGCGAAGAGCTGGAGAACAGCTACTGCCTGCGTTGTGCTGTCTACCTTGAACGTGACTGTCCCGTTGGCGACCTCCTCGGCGGCTGCCCGTACAACACCCTCTATGAGGCGCACCATCAGGAACACGCCATTACGGAAGGAACCGGTTGATGAAATACTGGCGCAAACCACTCGACCTCGATCAGGTCACCATACCGCACGGCGAGGTGCTCATCATCGACGACCGCTGCAAGGGGTGCGGTTTCTGTGTTGAGTACTGCCCGAAGGACGTGCTGGTCATGTCCCAGCGGTTCAACAAGAAGGGTTATCATCCCCCGGAGGTCGTCCAGACCGGACTGTGCGTCAACTGCAACCTCTGTGAGATGATCTGTCCCGACTTCGCGATCTTCAGTGTTGCGATACCCGACGATGTCAAAGCCGAGCTCAAGGACGAGGAGAATCCGTCGGAGGCCCCGGCTGAGCAGGAGATAAAGGAGGAAGCCCGGTGAAAGCCGATCCCTTAGGTGTTCTGACCGGTGCCCACTACCTGGATGGCGACTTCGCCGCCGGTGAAGGCGCGATGGCGGCCGGCTGCAGGTTCGTGGCCGGTTACCCGATTACGCCCTCGACCGAAGTCGTGGAGCGCATGTCCCGCCGCTTCCCGATGATGGGCGGCACCTTCATCCAGATGGAGGACGAAATGGCCAGCATGGCTGCCGTCGTCGGTGCCGCGTTCACAGGCACTAAATCGATGACGGTCACCAGCGGGCCGGGTTTCAGCCTCATGATGGAGAATCTCGGTCTGGCAGTGATGATGGAGGCCACATGATGCAGGCCAGGTGGGGTTCCCACGGTGACTACGAGATCATCGCCATGTGTCCGAAATCGCCGCAGGAGTCTTTCGACCTGATGATCGATGCCTTCAACCTCTCCGAGATATACCGGGTGCCGGTCCTCTTCATGATGGATGAGTGTGTCGGCCACATGACCGAGAAGGTGATCATCCCCGAACCCGATGAGATCGACATCGTCCCTCGAAAACTGACAGACAAGAAACCGGGCGAGTACTGGCCGTACGAGACGAACGGAGGGCTGGTGCCCGAGTTTGCCCGCGTCGGTGACGGGTACCGGTTCCACACGACCGGACTTACCCACGATCATCGCGGTTATCCGGATATGACTGTCGAAGGCCAGTGGAAGCTCGTCAGCCGGCTGATGGACAAGATCAACAAGAACGTCGATGACATCGTCCGCTTCGAGGAGGAAGAGTGCGATGGAGCCGATATAGTCGTTATCAGTTACGGGATCACGTCGCGCGTCGCCCGGCTGGCGATAGAACAAGCCCGTGAGAAGGGGATCAAGGTCGGGGTGATCCGGCTGATCGTTGTCTGGCCGTTCCCGGAGAAACAGATCAGGGAGCTGGCGAAGAACATCAAGGGATTCGTTGTTCCCGAGCTCAACATGGGCCAGGTGGTGCTCGAAGTCGAGCGCTGCGCGGCCGGCAACTGCACGACCACCAGTGTCCCCCACCCCGGTGGAGGAGTTCACGATCCCGAAACGATCGTCGAAGCAATCTTGGGAGCAGCCAAATGAGCGCTCAGACTGAAACAGCAACCATCGACACAGAGAACGTCCAGCCGGAGGATCACCCGATCGCGCCGTTCATCCGGATGGACAGGATGCCGCACATCTGGTGTCCCACCTGTGGTATCGGCACCGTCGTCAAGTGT
>JALGWK010000311.1 GCA_025774205.1 bacterium | reverse complement strand
GGGCGTCAGCGTGTGAGCCTCTGGATCCGTTTGCGGATCTCCCGGGTGCGATAGGCGGGATTGTTGATCGCCAGATTCGTATACTCCCGGACAGCTGCCTCCGAATCATCAACCCGCTCATGATACTCGGCCAGGGCCATCCTGGCAGTGGCCCAGAAGGGATCGATCTCGAGCGCTCTCCGGTACTGATCTGCTCCGTCATCACGTCGGCCGCTCCGCCTCAGGGCCCGGCCGTAAGAAGTGAGTATCAGCGGATCGTCGGGCGCCGCGGCCACTGCCTGTTCAAAAAGGGAGAGGGCCTGCTCGTACTCCTCCTGGTTCAGTCGATAGCGTCCAAGATCGGTCAGTGTCAGGATGTGCCTCGGATCGAGTTCCAGCGCCTTCTCCCAATGGCCGACGGCGACCGTCATCGGCTCCTTTTCCTCCCTCGCCCGGGCCCCGAGAAGGTGGTAGCCGTCGGGAGGGCTCATCTCGACCAGTTCCGCAATGAGCCGATCAGCCTTCTTCTTGTCGCCGCCCAGGATCCTGGGCACCATGTAGTAGAAGGCTGCCAGAAAGGCCCGTGTCTCCACGTGACCCGGTTCGAGTTCGAGAGCGCGCTCGAGATCCTTCCGGAGACTGCCGGCGTTGAAGAAAAGAGAGACATTGCCCGAGGAACGACCTTTCGTCTCGACCCAGCCACGAAGGAGTTCAGCGTTCTCCCGGCCCAGGTCGAGGGCTTTGCGATAGGCGGTCGCGGCGCCTTCGAAGTCCCACCTGCCATGGCGGGCCAGCCCCAGCAGTTCCCACGCCTCAGCATTCCCGGGCTCCTCGCGGAGATACTGCTCGAGTTCAACTTCCACGTCGCGGAACTCGCGCCTGGAGATCCGGGCCCGCGTCTCATCGAATCCCTGGCAGGCAGAGGGAGTGGAACCGGCGCTACCGACGGGAGTCAGAACGAGGAGGGCGCCCATCAGGGCCAACACGATTCTGGCGCGCGGATCACCGGACACAGAAACTGACCTCCATTGGCTTGCCGGGGTCGACACTGGATGTCTGCCACCCGTATATTCTTGAGAGTGTTATTGGCATCGGGCTTCCGGAAGGCTATCGGGGTCCCCCTGCTTCGTCAACGCAAAGGTCGCTGCCGACATGATCGACTGGCGGAAACATATCAGGGATCCAAAAACGTGGATGCTCGGTTCGATCGGTATCTTCTCGTTCATCATGGTGGTGTTCTATTCCAGCGCCCTGATACCCCTCTTCTCAGCCATGGTCATCGGCTACCTGCTCGATCCACTGGTTGACCGGCTGGTGAAAGTCGGGATACCCAGGATCCTGTCGGTGGCACTGGTGATGACCGGATCGGTCCTGCTGATCGGACTGATCACCTTCGCGATCCTTCCAACAGTCATTGAACAGCTCAACCAGCTCGCCAACCAGGTGCCCGGCCTGATCCAGCAGGTGACGATCTGGGTGGCGGAGCTGCAGGCGAGACTGCCCGAGTTCATCTCGGCCGAGAGCTTCCAGAGCTTCCTCGACCGTCTCCAGATCGCGCTCGAATCCCTCCTCGGCCGTTCCATCACGTTCCTGCTCGCTCTCGCCGGCGGCACGATCGGCGGGATCGTGAACGCGGTCATCGTCATCTTCCTGGTCTTCTTCCTCCTGAAGGACAGGGACGCGATCTGGATCTTCCTGCTCCGCCTCTTCCCCTTCCTCTGGAACAAGACCGTCGTGGCGGTCCTGGCTGACATCGACCGCCAGATGGGCAAATTCATCAAGGGGAAGTTCATAGTCGTCTTCCTTCTCTTCCTCCTCTCGACCATCGTCTTCAAGATCTACGGTCTCGACTTCTTCCTGCTCCTCGGAATCATGACCGGTCTATCCACCTTCATCCCCTACATCGGCGCGACCGTGGTGGGGGTCCCGGTGGTCGCCGCGGCGTTCATCCAGTGGGGAACCTTCGGGAAGGCACTGCTCACCTTCGGTGTCTATACCGCGATTCAGATCGTGGACGGGAACTACATGACACCCGTTATTATCGGTAGAGAGACGAACATCCATCCCATCGGCATCATCTTCGCCATCGTGATCTGCGGGACGGTGTGGGGATTCTGGGGTGTCGTCTTCGCCGTACCGGCGGCCGTCGTCGTCAAGAGCATACTCGATGTGCTCTACTTCCCGTCACTGGAAGATGCCCCCCGGTCCCGGACGGAGAGCGATCGAACGGAGTTGACCGGAGCCTGATCGGTCTGTCTGTCAACTTGTCCCTCCATGGGATCGACGGATAGCCCGGACGGCAGGGCACGAGGAGAAGGGGAAAGAGTGTCCACCGAATCAGCCATCCACTACGTGGCAAGACAGCAGGGAGATCGACCGGTGAACCGTGGCGGTCGCCTCCTCCCGTTGTTCCTTCTGACGCTGCTGGTGCCGCTCGAGGCTTCACGGGCACAGATCGCTCCCCCGAAACCGGCGCGGATAGCGGTTTCGATCGGAATCACCTGGGCGCTTCCCCAGGCAAATCTCGCCCTGCAGAACCCCGATGACGGTTCGTACGCGACGGCGGGGACCGTGCTGACGCAGAGGGTCGCGTATGCTCCCATCGGTCGGATCGGCCTCTTCCTGCAGGCCGCCTTCCCGGTGTTCGGATTGGATGTCGAGGCGGCGCAGTCCGATTGGCTGCTATCCCCCCCTCTGGTTAAAGGGAAGAACGAGATCGTCGCCTGGATATTCGGAGTCAGGTGGCGGGGTGGGAAGATATGACCTACAGCCGTGAACCGGGTTGGGGAGCAGCCGGCGGCTGGCTCCTGCGGGTCGGATCGGCCTCCGCGCTCGACATCGGTATCACCCTGCACGAATTCAGGGAAGACTATTTCATCAACCGCTGGATCGGACTGAGGATCCTGGCGGTACTGACGTTCGGAGGAGAGAGGTGAAGGGAATTGTGATGAACTGGAGACGAGGTTTCCTGACCGGCGCGCTGCTGACGATCCTGTTGCCCGCGAGCGCCGCTGCCCAGGTAGTCCTGCCCCCGAAGGAACCACCTCGCCGGGTGCCTGTCTTCCAGCTCGGAGCCGGCTACGGACTCCCGACGGCTACCTTTGCCGCCGCGGAGAATCCGTTCGTGTTCGGACCGGGGGGGACGACAGCCAGTTTCGGTGACGGGTACGCCCGAGTCGGTACCTCCCTGATCGTCGGTATCAATCTTCCCCTGTCGCGGAGGTTCGATGTCACGTTCGACCTGATCATGCCCCGGTTCAAGATGAAGACCGGGGAGTTCAGGGTGCAGTCGAACCTGAATATCAACCATGCCACGTATTTCGGTAAAATACTCAACGCGGGTCTGCGGTGGTATCCGACGCAGTCTTCGTGGGGCAAGAGCTATCTGATGATTACCGCAGGGATGTACCAGCTTATCAACCAGCGTACCCTCCTGGGCGCCGTGAGGGTTACAAGAGGCGCGTTCAAGGCGGGCGGGTCGATCGGGATCGGGATCGAGTACGCCAGGTTCATATTACCGGTCGATCTGCTGCTGCGCTTCCACCGGTATACCGACTATGGACATTTCGTCCATGGGGATATCGCCTGGCTGGAGGTGGCG
>JALGWK010000037.1 GCA_025774205.1 bacterium | reverse complement strand
TACCATGAAGCCGAGCTGGTTGTTCAGGCTGTAGGCCAGCACCCGCCGCAGGTCGTTCTCGATCACGGCGAAGAAGATCGGGAACATCGCCATGATGGCACCGATCCAGATCAGGATGTCGAGGCCGGCGAATCCGCGCGCCAGGGCGTAGATCGCCAGCTTGGTAGTGAAGATGCTCAGGAAGAGCGTCCCCGTCACGGTAGCCTCGGGGTAGGCATCCCCGAGCCACATGTGCAGCAGCGGGAAGGCGGCCTTGATCCCGAAGGAGATGAGGATCAGGAGACTCCCGGTGTCGCTCCAGTCGAAGGTGTTGGTGATGAGGTTGAAGTCTAGGCCCAGGCCGTCCGAGACCCGGATGATGACCCCTGCCAGCAGGAGGACTCCGGAGAGAACCTGGATGATCAGGTAGCGCATCCCCGACTTGTAGGCTCGCTCGGTCCCACTGGCCCAGATCAGGAAGACCGAGGTGGCCGCGGTGAGTTCCCAGTAGATGAAGAGGGTGATCAGGTCGCCGGCGAAGATCGCCCCGATGGCCGATCCGACGTACATGAGCCCCGAGATGTGCTGGACCCGGTCTTTGACATGGATGGAGTAGAGGGCACAGAGGAAGGCCGCGCCGTGGAAGATGACCCCCCAGACCATGCTGAGTTTGTCGATCCTGATGGGTGTCAGTTCGTACCCGAAGAGGGAGAACTGCATCAGGTAGCCCATGTCAAAACTAAGCAGGTGGAGGAAGCTGAGTACGGGCAGCACGAGGAGGGCGACTGTCGCCGCCCGCCCCTTCAGGACTATGAAGAGGAGCGCTCCGAGGATGAGCAGGGTTCCTGGCGGGAGGAACTCAATCATAGTAGTCCTCGTCCCGCTTCAGGAGGACACGGAGTCCCTTGGCGGCGATGACCAGGGCCACACAGGCCACGAACCCGTAGATACCGTAGAAACCGAAGATCCCCTCCATGCCGAAATGGGGGTGCTTGCTGTAGAGGAGATCGAAGAGGATCAACACCGCCGCCGCGATAAAGACACCCCGGACGATCCAGTTCACGTTGCGCGGATTGTCGGTCCAGCGTTTCCGTTCCTCGTACATGGCTAACCGATCCCGCTCAGGAGTTCGAAGATACCCTGGGCACTGAAGAAGAGGATGATGCATCCGATCGCCGTCAGGACCGGCGGCAGCCAGCAGAGGACCGGCGCCAGATCCCATCCGGCCGCGCCCTTGCGCTCGCCGTGATCGTCATGACCGTCGTGCTCTCCGTGGGAGTCTCCGCCCTCCGGCAGGGGCCGGAAGAAGCCGCGGGCCACGACCGGCATCAGGTAGGCGATGCTCAGCAGCGAGCTGGCCATCAGTACGCCCATCATGACCATCTGTCCCGCGTCGGCGGCGCCCAGCATGAGGTACCACTTGCTCCACGAGCCGCCCAGCGGCGGAAGTCCGATGATGCTGAGGGAGCCGATCAGGAAGGCAATGAAGGTCAGCGGCATCTTCCGGCCAAGACCATCCATCTCGCTGACCTCTGACTTATGGGCTCCTACCAGGATCGCTCCGGCACAGAAGAAGAGCGTAATCTTGCCAAAGGCGTGCATGACGATGTGCATGCTACCCCCCACGATCCCCCAGTGGGTCGCCAGGGCAGCCCCGAGCACGATGTAGGAGAGCTGGCTGATGGTGGAGTAGGCCAGCCGCGCCTTCAGGTTGTCCTTGCGGATCGCGATGATGCTGGCGGTGAGAATGGTGAAGGCGGCCACCCACATGAGCCAGACGCTGGCGCCGGTGGACGTCAGCAGTTCGGGGCCGAAGACGTAAGCCACTTATGGAACGGCATCAGGGCCGCCTTGCCGGTCCCGAAGGCGTAAAGCGCGAGCAGCAACACCAGGTTGCCGTCGGTGATCTTGCCGGCCAGGATCCCGCCCGGCCTGAAGTCGGTAGTGCCGGCCACCAGCCAGGTCCACACCATGGCCAGCAGCAGGAAGGCGATCGAGGTCCCCATGAGGATCCCCAGATACATCCGGCCGGCCTTCTTCGCCTTCTCGGTCCCGTGATGGGTGACCAGAGGGAAGGTCGACAGGGTGATCGCCTCGTAGAAGACGAAGAGGGTGAAGACGTTGCCGGCAAAGGCGACTCCCACCGCCCCGGTGATGGCGAGGGCGAAGAAGAAGTAGAACCGGGTCTGGTTCTCCTCGTGGTGCCCCCGCATGTACCCGATCGAGTAGAGCGTGGTGACGAACCAGAGGCCTGATGCCACCAGCGCGAAGAGCATGCCGAGCGGTTCGACCTCGAAGGAGAGCGACAGCCCGGGCAGAACCTCGATGATGTCGAGTCCCGGTCGCAGGCCCGACCGGACCGCCGGCAGGATCGTGGAGGCGATCAGGATGAACTGCGTGGCGGCAGTGAGGAGGCTGGCGCCTTCCCTCAGGTTGGGTCTCAGGTTGGGTCGCTTCCGCAGCAGGAGGACGAGAATCCCCCCGAAGAGGGGCCAGATGACGGCCAGGCCGATGGCGGTCGGGACGCTCATTAACCGGCTCCGAGCAGCATGCGTGCCGCGTCGCCGGCAACACCGGCACTCAGCGAGGTGAAGATACCGAAGAAGATGATGGCGAATACCAGTGTCCAGACAGGCACCAGCAGACCAATCGGCGCCTTCTTCACTGCGGGCGCATCCTCAGGAGCCTCCTGGAAATAGGCGACCTCCACGACCCGCCAGATATACACCACGGCCAGGAGTGAACTGAGCAGGATCAACACCGCCACCGGCCACTGTCCCGCCTCCATCGCAGCGCTCACCAGGTACCATTTGCTGACGAATCCCACTGTCAGCGGCACGCCGATCATGCTCAATCCCGCGATCACGAAGGCGGCCATGGTCAGCGGCATCCGCTTCCCGAGACCACGCATGGCGTCGATATGGGTTGACCCGACACGGAACAGAACGCACGCCATCACGAGGAAGAGCCCGCTCTTCATCAGGGCGTGGTTGAAGAGGTGGACGATACCGCCCGTGAGACCCGGGACAGTGGCCATGCTGAGCCCCAGCAGCATGTAGCCGATCTGGGCGACACTCGAGTAGGCCAGCATCCGTTTGATGTCGGTCTGGTAGATGGCCACGATCGATCCGGCGAACATCGCCACGATCGCAAGCGGCATCAGCACCCGGTCGAGGTGCATCTGTTCGAAGGCCAGTTCCACACCGAAGATGCTGAAGATGAACCGCGCAAGGACGTAGAAGGCGACCTTGGTGGCCGTCGCTGCGAGGAAGGCGGTCACGATGGCCGGAGCGTAGGTGTAGGCGTTCGGCAGCCAGATATGGAGCGGGAAAACGGCCAGCTTGATGCTCGTGCCGACGGTGACACAGGCCAGCGCGACCAGGACCGTCCGGTTCGGGCCGACCATGGCCAGCTGGTCCGCCATATCCACGATGTTCAGCGTGCCGGTGACCATATACAGCATGCCGATCCCCAGCAGGAGCAGGGTCCCGCCGATGGTGCCCATCACCAGGTACTGGATCGAGGAAGTCAGCGCGCGACGCGTGGCTCCCTGGGAGATAAGGGCGTATGAGGAGAGAGATGAGATCTCCAGGAAGACGAAGATATTGAAGACATCACCGGTGATCGTCATCCCCGCCAGCCCGGTCATGCAGAGCAGGAAGGCGGCGTAGAAGAGATTGTGCCTCTTCTCCGGCACCTCCATCGAGAGAGAGGTGAGGCTCGCGCTGATCACCACCGCGCAGATCCCGGTGACGATGATCAGAACCAGGGCGTTGAAGAGGTCGATCCGCAGTTCGATCCCCCAGGGTGGCGACCATCCCCCCTGCTCATAGCTGATCGTACCGTGCAGGATCACCCGGTTGAGGAGGACGCACGCTCCCGCGAAGGCCGCCCAGGCCACCGTTGTGGCCAGTAGCCAGGCCGCGCGGGCCTTGCGGATCAGGACACAGATCACCGCCGAGAGGAGCGGGACGGCGATCTGGAGCGCCGGAAGGTGGGCGGATATGGAGAGGCCGCTACCGTGCATACCGGTTATCCCTCCTCCCCCGCTTCCAGCTCCCTGATCTCATCCTCCTCGATCGTATCGTAGGCTTCCTTGATCCGGACGATAAGGGCCAGCGCGAACGCCAGGGTGGCAACAGCCACCACGATGGCGGTAAGCATCAGCACGTGGGGCACCGGATTGGAGTAGACCTCGAAGCTCTCACTCGCAATCGGCGCGGTGCCGCCGCGCACCTTCCCCATGCTGACAAAGAACATGATCACCGAGACCTGGAAGATGCCCAGACCGATGACCTTCTTGATCAGGTTCCCTTTGACGATGACCGTGTAGAGCCCGGTCATCATCAGGATCATGATGATCCAGTAGTTGAAGAGGCCGGGATCAAACATCTTCGCGTCTCCTCCGCTCCGTGAAGAGGAAGAAGATCGTAGCCATGACCGAAGCGACGGTGATGCCGACACCCAGCTCCACCAGCAGGATGCCGAGATGCTGGCCGTGGACCGGGTCGTGAGCCAGGTGACTGTAGTCGAGGAAGTTGCCGCCCTTGAGGATCGCCGCGAGCCCCACCGATCCGTAGAGGAAGACCCCGAAGGCCATCAGGTACTGAAGGACGCGCGGGCGGAAGACCATCTTGGCCTTCGGCAGGCCGAATATCAGCGAGTAGAGGATGATCCCGGCTCCGAAGATAACCCCGGCCTGGAATCCGCCGCCGGGACCGTAATCGCCGTGGAATTGCACGTAGAGGGCGAAGAGCATGATGAGCGGGATGAGCATCTTGCTCAGGGACCGCAGGATGACGTGCCGGACGACCATCAGCCGGTCCCCTCCCCCGGTGTGAACAGCTCATCCTCACGCCGACGTGAAACGGGTGGCGCAGCGAAAAGGAGCATCACCCCGATCGCCGCGGCGAGGATCACGGTCGTTTCTCCCCAGGTGTCGTAGCCGCGGTAGGAGGCCAGGATCGAAGTGACCTCGTTGGGGATGCCGATCTCCTCGGGGGAGTCTTCGATGAAGCGGGGCGCCATGTGATGGTGTATCGGCGCGTCGGGATCGCCGTAGCGGGGCATGTCGAGGGTACCGTAGATGAGTGCCGCGCCGGTGATGGTGACGACGACGAGCCCGATCATGGCCTGGCGCCGGTTCACGGCCGGTTTCTCCTCACTCGAAGTGAGCGAGAGGGTCGCCAGCATGAGCAGGGTGGATATCCCCGCGCCGACCGCCGCTTCGGTGAAGGCCACGTCGACGGCATCCATCACCGTGAACAGAGTGGCCGACAGCAGGCTGAAGATCCCGGCCAGCATGACGGCGGCAAAGAGGTCGCGCAGCCGGATGATGGCGACGCCGATCGCTGCCAGGAAGACGAAGAGGATCACGTGGATGATATCGATCATTCCCCGTCCCCCGGCTGGTCCGGTCTGCCCCTGAGCATCGGGGTCTCGCGGAAATAGGCGGCTTTAGTGAGCGCGTGGCTCGACAGGGGCGAGGTCAGGATGAGGAAAACGAGGATGAGGACCAGCTTGATTCCCACCAGGGTGTGCTCCACCTGCAGCAGCAGGCCGAGGAGGATCAGCCAGGCGCCGACCGTGTCGGTAATGCTGGCCGCGTGGACCCGGGTGTAGAAGTCGGGCAGTCGGAGCAGGCCGATCCCGCCGATGATCACGAAGATCGAACCGGCGATGAACCCAGCTGGCGATGTCGAGGACGGCGGCCATGGTCACGACTCCCCGTCCTTCTCCTGGTCGGGAATGCCCGCCAGGTGGCCGAAGTGCGTGAACTTGAGGACCGCGATGGTGACGATGAAGTTCATCAGAGCGTAGACGATCGCCAGGTCGAGGAACTCGGGACGGCCGGCCAGGAAGTTGACGACGGCGATCACCAGCACCGTCTTGGTGCCGAAGCTGTTCAGGGCCAGGATCCGGTCGAAGACCGTCGGCCCCTTCACCGCCCGGATCATGGTCATGACCATGCAGACCAGGAGAGCCGCCATCGCCGCACTGAACATCAGCTCTGACCCTCCAGTCGTGTCACCCGACGGTCCATCTCACCCTGCTGAAGGTCGTCGGCGACCTCGCGGGCGATGGCGTGCACCAGGATCCTGTCGTCGTGGACCTGGATCGAGACCGTGCCGGGGGTCAGCGTGATCGAGTTGGCGTAGATCACCCGACCGAGGTCGGTCTTCTGGCTCGTCTCCACCTCGATCAGCTGCGGGCTTATGGCGACCTTCCGACTGAGTATCCGCTTCGCGACATCCACGTTCGAGAGGAAGATCTGCCAGAGGAGCCAGGGGGCATAGACCAGACCGCGCCCGAACAGATGGATCGGGACCCCTTCGGAGTCGACGATCTCCATCTTCAGTGAGAGTACGAGTACGAGGGCGCAGGAGACGACACCGAACGAGATGATCAGGGTCGTGTAATGACCGGAGGAGAGCAGCCATAAAAGGAGGAGGATGACGAAGAGCCCGATGGCCAGCAGCAGGGGGTGTCTCTTCAGAATCATTCGCTCTTGAAGTCCGTTCTCGCGATCCTGACGCCACGACCGACAGAGCTGAGAATCGCCTGTCGATCAATCCGGAGGAGACTGGGCCGGCCTCCTTGAGGCGCTAATATAGTCTTCCATCCGACAACGTGAAGCGCAGATTGACTGAATCGTGAAAAAAATCTCAAGTGGGGAGTTCGGAGTGTCGTGAGGATCGGTCGCTGCCAGTCAGGAAAGAGATAAAGCCTCACTCTCCGGGGCTGTCACCCTCTTCATCATTCCCTTCATCATCCGCTTCGTCGCCCTCCTCATCGGCCGCTCCGGCGAAGGGATTGATGGCCCGTTTCTGCTGCCATTCCTTCAGCTGGGCATCGAGGCCGGCGTGCTTCTCCTGCTTCTGCTGCTGGTATTCCCCATCGAAGAGCTTGTCGATTTTGGCCTGCTTCTCCTCGATCCGCTGTCGAAATTCCTCGAGTTCCTCCGTCATGGCAGCACCCGACTCATCCCGGGGGAGGTCCTCCAGGAGGGTATGGTCGGCCACGTCGACCCGGGTATCGAACGGCGTCGTGTGTATCTTCACGATTCCCTTGCTCGCCAGCCCCCTGGCTATCACCCCCACGACCTCATGGGATATATGGAGGAGTTCGCCGATCTCCTCCATGGTGGGAGGTTTCTCGCTGGTGTGTCCGAGGACACGCGCGGCCGCCACCACAAGGTGACCCTGATGATAGTTCGGAGAGGATTTCATACCCCTTTTTCGCACATCACGGCCACCGAATCAAGGATGTATCGTTCCCTGCAGGTCATGGTCGCCGATCCCTTCCTGCTTGACTCATCTTCCCGGGGTGACCTTAGATTAGGCATGACTAATTCCATGAGTGGGCGCAGTCCCGTTTCCGATTCTGTTGGAGACTATCTGAAGGCGATCTGGACGATCGGCGCCGGCGAACCGGTTTCAACCACCGATCTGGCCCGGCGACTCGAGGTCTCGGCCCCGAGCGTATCGGGCATGCTGGCCCGGCTCCACGAAGCGGGACTTGTCTCTCACGAGAGGTATCACGGCGCCACGCTCACCTCCAGAGGTATGAAGGAGGCCCTGCTGCTGGTACGCCGGCATCGGCTGGTGGAGACGTTCCTGGTCCGGCATCTCGGATATGCGTGGGATGAAGTCCATGAGGAGGCGGAGATCCTTGAGCATGCCGTCTCGGACCGGTTCGTGGATCGTCTCGACAGCCTGCTCGGTGCTCCCACCCACGATCCTCATGGAGATCCGAT
The DNA here is from genome assembly GCA_025774205.1 of bacterium. Lineage (GTDB taxonomy): Bacteria > Blakebacterota > Blakebacteria > Blakebacterales > Blakebacteraceae > Blakebacterum. The sequence continues at coordinate 14,466 of JALGWK010000037.1, read as the reverse complement.
CCCGACCGTCGACGGAAACCTTCCCGAGACTCCCGATCGGCGGCTGGTCGACAGCGGGGCAGGCACCTGCTTCCGGATCTCACGGCTCCTGGCTCAGGATCGGGCGAGTCTGGCGGAACTGGCCTCCCTCGGACTCGGGCCGGGCATCGAGGTCGATGTGATCGGAATTGAAAAGGGAGACGCCCTCCGCCTCCGGTCAGAAGGTGGCGAGGTCTCCCTCTCGTACGAGCTGGCCGCCCTGATAGCGGGAGAATCGCTCTAACGATCTCCTCCGAACGGCCTCTGTCAGAAAAGATTTCCGATCAGGAGCCTGCCGGAGTAACCGGCGATCGCGAGGTTCGGACTGGCGCCGGCCGACCAGGCGGCTGAGCCGGAGGCCCGGAAACGTAGCCACTGTGCTACGTTGAGGACATCCGGTGAAAGCCAACGACGTCGGTCGGATGTCAGCGCGGACCGCAGCCGGTGGCTTACTCCGACAGGCTCCTAAGAACAGCCGCTCGTCGCCCCGCAGTTGAGGCACTTGTAGCAGGCGCCGTTCCGGACCATGATGCTGCCGCAGTTCTGGCAGGCTGGCGCGTCCATCTGCGACTGGATCAGGTTCACCTCGGAGGCTTCCATCTTCTGCGGCAGGAAGCCCTTCGCCCGATCGACCTCCAGCAGATCATCGCCCTTCGTGATGGCTGCCGCGGCGACCTTGTTGACAGGGCTGGAATTCTCATCCGCCGGAACCTCCGGGAAACCCCCTCCCTGCTCCTCGATCGGCATGAACTTGAGACCGAGCCAGCGGAAGATATAATCGATGATCGACTTCGCCAGCGGGATCTCCTTGTTGTTGGTGAACCCGGCCGGTTCGAAGCGCATGTGGGAGAACTTGTTCACCAGCGCCGAGAGGGGCACCCCGTACTGCAGGGCGAGACTGATCATGGTGGCGATCGTATCCATCAGGCCGGAGATGGTGGAGCCCTCCTTGGCCATGACGATGAAGATCTCGCCCGGCTGGCTGTCCTCGTACATCCCGACCGTCAGATAGCCCTCATGCCCCCCCACGGTGAACTTGTGGGTGATCGCCCGCCGCTCATCGGGCAGCCGCCGTCGGGGTGGAACAGCCTTGCCGTCTATTGTCGACGCCCCGCGGTCCGTGGTGGCCGAGGTATTCAGCGGCTGGGAGAACTTGCAGCCGTCACGGTAGATCGCCACTGCCTTCAGGCCGAGACGCCAGCCCTCCTGGAAGGCTCTCTCGATATCCTCGACCGTGCTCTCGTTCGGCATGTTGACGGTCTTCGAAATGGCTCCGCTGAGGAAGGGCTGTACCGCGCCCATCATATTCAGGTGCCCCATCCAGTCAATACTGCGCACCCCGCCCGCCGGCTTGAAGGCACAATCGAAGACAGTCAGGTGCTCACTCATGAGCTCGGGAGCGCCCTCGATGGTATCGTACTCGTCGATGTATTCGATGATCCCCCGGATCTGATCGGAAGAGTAGCCGAGGCTCTCCAGCGCCAGCGGGACGGTACGGTTGACGATCTTGAGCATGCCGCCGCCCACCAGTTTTTTGTACTTCACCAGGGCGATGTCCGGTTCGACGCCGGTCGTGTCGCAGTCCATCATGAAGGCGATGGTCCCGGTCGGTGCCAGCACGGTCACCTGCGCGTTGCGGAATCCGTGCTCGGCACCCCGCTCGACCACCTGGTCCCAGATCTCCTGGTGGGCGGCCTGCAGCGCGGCGGGGACGCCTTCCGAGGGTATCTGTTGTGACGCCTCGCGGTGCTTGGCTATCACCCGGAGCATGCTCTCCTCGTTCTCCGGGTAGCCGGCGAAGGGACCGTGGCTCGAGGCCAGTTCGGCGCTCGTCAGATAGGCCGCGGCGTGCATCATGCTCGTTACAGCCGCCGCGAAATTCCGGCCCTCATCGGAATCGTACGCCAGCCCGCGGCCCATCAGGAGCGCCCCGAGGTTGGCGTACCCGAGACCGAGGGGACGGAAGTCCCAGGAGTTGATCCCGATTATCTCCCGCGGATATCCCGCCCGATCGACGATGATCTCCTGGGCGATGATGGTGACCTTCACCGCCTGGATGTAGGCGGAGATATTGAAACTGCCGTCCTCGCGACGGAACTTCATCAGGTTGAGGCTGGCCAGGTTGCAGGCCGAATCATTCAGGAACATGTACTCGGAGCAGGGATTGCTGGCATGGATCCGGTCGGTCGCCAGGCAGGTATGCCAATCGTTGATGGTCGTGTCGTACTGGATACCGGGATCACCGCACTGCCAGGCCGCGTCCGCCATCCGGCGCATGAGCAACCGGGCGGGGACGCTCTCCAGCGGCTCCCCTGACGTGACCGCCTTGAGGGTGAAATCCTCGTCGTTCAGATAGGCGTGCATGAACTCGTCGGTCACCCGGATCGAGTGGTTCGCATTCTGGAAAAAGACCGATCCGTAGGCCTCCCCGTCGATCGCATCGTCGTATCCCGAATTGATCAGCGCCCACGCCTTCCGCTCTTCAGCGGCCTTCGATTCGATGAACTCCTCCACGTCGGGATGATCGATGTTGAGGATCACCATCTTGGCCGCGCGCCTGGTCTTGCCGCCCGACTTGATCACACCCGCGAAGGCGTCGTACCCGCGCATGAATGAAACCGGACCGGAGGGAATCCCTCCCCCTGACAGTTTCTCCTTCGAGGAGCGGAGCGTCGAGAGGTTCGATCCCGTGCCCGAACCGTATTTAAAGAGGAGCCCTTCCGTCTTGGCCAGGTCGAGGATCGACTCCATCGAGTCCTCGACGCTGTTGATGAAACAGGCCGAACACTGCGGCACTTCCTCCACCCCCATGTTGAACCAGACGGGGCTGTTGAAGGCCATGTACTGGTTGAGGGTCAGGTGGGCCAGTTCCGCCTCGAACGCTGCGGCGGCGTCCTCGGTGCGGAAGTAGTTCCCTTCCCGTGCCCACCGTCCCAGGGTCGTGCTGACCCGGCCGAGCAGCTCCTTGATCGAGTTCTCCCTCGGGTAGTTCTTGCCCGGTCCGGCGAAGTACTTGGAGACGACCACATTGGTGGCCAGCTGGGACCACGATTCGGGAACCTCCACATCCTTCTGTTCGAAGATCACCTCACCCTCGTGGTTGGTGATGACCGCGTCACGCTTCTCCCAGGCCACCTCCTCGAAGGGGTGACGGCCTTCGGTGGTGAAGAACCGCGACATGGAAATGCCGGCCCGGGAGGGATTCGCGAACCGGCTCTCTTCGAATTTCTTCATGTGTTCGGTGATCGTTTTGACCTGTGCCTCCGGACTCATCCACAACTCTCCCATCCTGGTGGTACACCTGCCGCAGAAGCCCACATCATTCCCCCGAGACCACGACAGATTCTTTCGTTTCAGCGTTTGACAGGCCCCCGAGAGGTGAGCAAGGGGCTGACTATACCACAATATCTGGTGCTGTCAAATTCATTTGTGCACAACTTGTGGAAGATTGTGAGATCTCGTGGAATTCTGTCTCTTTACCTGATACGGACATGAAAGTTTTCTGCCAGATCGATGTCCGCAGGTTGACAGGTAGTCGGACCAGTCGTGTATTGTGGGATCGAAATGTCTGACAACCACACCACAGATGAGAACCGGCACCCGGTGACCACCGGAGAGAGCCCGACGCGGGAAACTGTCGACCGAAGTCTGCTGCCCGAATTCCTGGCAGTTCTGAAACGGCAGGCGGGTGCCTCGGCGATCTGCCTCTGGTTGAGGGACGAGGGAGGGATGCGTCTCCGGACCGCCGATCCCGGTGACCTGCCGGTCGGTGAACTGCTCCCCTTCCCCGGCGGCGCGATCGGGGAAGCCGCCGAGGATGGCGTGCTCCGCTTCGTGCGCATGCCCTCCGACGATCTCGACTTCTCCCCCATCTCCCTGCTCGAGGACCGGCTCCGCTCGTCCGCCGTGGCAGTGATCCCCGTCGGTGGGGAGGACGCGTCCCGGCCCGCAGCTCTCTCTCTCCATCTTCCGCGGCTCCCCCGTGATCCCGCTGCGTCCCTCTTCGAGTGGGCCCGCTGGACGAGCGTCATCAGTCGGATGCTGCCCGGAGAAACCCCGGCGCGAGGCGGGACGATGCCGATGGGCGGAGAGATCCACCACCGGCTGGACGATCTCCATATGGTCACAGGTGGTCTGGCCCGCAGGGTCAACGAACAGCTCTCGACGGTCCTGCCTTCCCTGGAACGCGCGATCCGGCTCCTCGACAGGGAGGAACCGGCACTCAGATTCCTCCGCTACGTGGATGAGGGTCTCAATCGGACTTCGGGGCTCCTCTCCCGGCTCCTGACGTTCGGCGGTGATGCGCCCCTGATCGCCGAATCGGTCAGCATGGGAGACTGTGTCGCGGAAGCGGTCCGCCGACTGGAACCTGAACGTTCCCACGGAGTCAGGCTCACAGCCTCGATCCCCACCCGACTCCCCCTCTTCGTCGCGGATCGCATCCAGGTGATCGCGGCCCTGATGGAGGTCGTCCGAAACGCCCTCGAAGCGGCTCCCGAGGGGACCGAGGTCACCATCGCCATCGAGCCGGAAGAGGACGGCCTCACGGTCACGGTCACCGATGAAGGGCTCGGGATGACCGATGAGATCCTTCGACAGGCCGTCATCCCCTTCTTCAGTACCCGGCGTCCGGGTGAGCACCCCGGTATCGGGTTGTCGATGGTGGAGGGGTGCGTCCGCCGGCATGGCGGGAGCCTCTCCCTGACGAGCCATCGAGGAAACGGCACCAGGGCTCGGCTCTGGTTCCCGCTGCAGATCCAGGTCCCCTGACACCCTGCCCGGAGAGGCTCTCTCCGGTCCGGTTAATCCCCCAGCAGCCGTTCAACCAGGTCGATGAGAGGCCCGGGACCGTTCGTCTTGCTCAGATGGGCCGCAGCGGCCCACGACCAGAACTGCTTTCGGTACTTGCGTGAACGGGAGTAGACCACCAGCGGGATCTCGGGATGATCGAGGTAAAGCTGGGCCAGCAGACGGACACCTTCCGGCTGTTCGGCCGGTCGGCCCCTGATGGCGGCCATCAGGTCGAGGATCACCAGGCGAGGTGTCTGACCCCGGAGGAACTCATAGGTCGACGGAGAATCGCGTACCACTTCGACCTCGTAGCCCTGTTCCTCAAGCTGGCGGGTGAGTTCATCAGCCGGACCGTACTCACGATCGATGATGAGGATCAGAGCCATGGGAGAGGAGGCGGACTCCCCCGGCTAATTGCCGGAGGGGGTGGGTCTGATCGCCTTCTTTTCCTCCACCGCCGTAGCCAGATCGACCAGGGTGGTGCGGCGGAAGTAGTCGAGTACCGCGGTCCGCACACCGACCCACATGTTGTGCAGCGGACAGGGGACCTCATCGTTGCACTCCGCCAGCCCGACGGCACAGTGGTTGTAGTTCGACAGGTCGTCGAGCGCCTCGACAATATCATAGAGAGTGATCTCATCTGAGGGGCGGGCGAGGGAGAAGCCTCCCTTCGGTCCCTTCTGGGAGCCGAGGACCCCTGATCTGGCCAGCGTCTGCATGATCTTGGCCAGGAAGTGCTCGGGGAGCCTTTCCTCGTCCGCCTCTTCGGCGATCGTGCTTTTGGGGATGGAGACGTATACCGGATCCTCGGGCTTCCGGCGCCTCTCATACTCCTTCTGTTCCCTGGCCAGATAGGTCAGGGCCCGAATCGCGTACTCACATGAACTTGAATAGATCACGGCAAATCCAGGCGCCGCCGGGGCGCCTCTCCAGTTAAAACGTGATTTAAGACCTTTTTATCTTGTATACCGGAGGGCGTTTCAGGGAGTCAAGACCATTAACCGGAATGGACGTCGCAGGGGACTGTGGTCAGACCCTGTTGTCCTCTTCGACTGCCTCCACGAGCTGGTTCTGGATATCGGGCAGGGCGTCAGCGACACGGCTCCAGTTAGGGATCTCGGTGGGATCATCAGGGTGGGCGGTGAAGTTCTCCCCGCCGACCTGGAGGGCTTTCAGAAATGTCTCCACCGCCAATCCTTCCTCGTGACGGTCGTAATGAAGACCGTTCACGGCCGCGTCTCCGGCGCATTTGCGAATCGTGTCCTGCGCGTGCCGGAGGTAGGCCGCCTGAAGGCTCCGGAAGAATCCCTCGCTGAAGCTCACCCCCTCGCTGGCCAGGGTGTTGAGGATGCTGCGGGTGATATCGACGCACATCTTCATCAGCCCGGCTGAAGGATCCCCCGTGGAGAGGGGCTGATGTTTGTGTTCGTAGGTGTCAGCCAGATCGACCTGGCAGATCCTTTTCGGGTTCACGTTCCGATAGACCTCAGCCAGAGTGGCCACTTCCAGACCCCACCCTCCCGGGATCCGTATCAACCGGGCCAGCTCGCTTGTCATGGCGATCTCACCGGAAAGGGGATAACGGAAATCATCGAGATAGCATAGAAATGGACGGTCTCCGAGGAGTTCCTGCATGGCGCGCACGACCGGCGTGATGAAGAGTCGGGTGACCCGTCCGTACATCCGGTCGGTAACCCGGGCGTAGTACCCTTTCACGAACTCGAGTCCGAGGTTGCGATTCATGACCGGGTAGATCAGGCGCGCCAGGAGGCTCCGGTCGTATGAGAGGATATCACAGTCATGCACCACTATGACGTCCGACTCATCCCTGCCCAGCACGTACCCGTAGGCGATCCAGACTGCCTGTCCCTTGCCGTTCTCCCCGATGCTGAGATCGCGCTCCTGTATCTTTCGCATCACGTCCTGGACCACCGGTGAATCGATCCAGATCACTTTGACTTCCTGCGGCAGATCGGCGAGGGCGGAGCAGGCGTGGGCGAACTGGTCGGCATTGGCCCGGCCGAGGACGAGGACGATCTCATCCACGTAGGTCGCCCCTTTCAGGTGTTCGATGATGTTCGGCAGGGCCGGGCCCTCGAATTCCCGGAAAAGGGCGGGAAGAACGAGGGTGGAGTGGGTCCTTTCCGACAGGGAGACCAGTTCGGCTTCCAGGTCGTCCAGCCGCTGATCTCCCAGTTTATGGAAGGTGGCGATCGTACGACTCTGATAGAAATCACCCATCGGTTTCCTCCGGTGAGGACGGACGGCCGATATCAGATGCGGGAGGTGTCGACGACCGCGGCCATCTCCAGCCGGGCCGTAACGGCTTCGTGCCAGCCCGCCGGACCGATCCCGTCGGTGGCGATCAGACGGGGGATCTCCAGGCCCGGAGCGTGGCTGCCGTCCGGCCGGCGCACGAGGACCGGGTGGTCCACTTCCCGGAGCAGATCGAAGTCGTTCGGGGCGTCGCCCAGCGCCATCGAATCCCATCCGTCGCCCGATGCCGTCGTGAAGCCATCAATCACGAACCGGGCGGTCGTCCCCTTGGAATGGTCCCCCAGCAGGTGGAAGAAGCGCCCGCCCAGGAGGCAGTTGAGTCCAGACCGGGCCGCTCCCTCACGGAACCGGTCGAGGAGAGCGTACCGTTCCGCGGTCGTAAGATCGTCATCCTCATGGCCGAGAAGGAACGGTTCGCTGTACTCCCGCTCGTTCACTGCCCGGGCCGACGCTGCCGGCAGGCCTGTCTCCGCGGTGATCTCAGCTTCCGACATCCGCGAGAGAGGTCGGACCGTCACGCCCAGTTCCCCGGTGATCGCTGCCAGCCGTTCCTGGAGGATCGGTCGTTCCACCCCGAAAATGATCTTCAGGAAACCACTCACCCGGGTGACCGTCAGGCCCTTCCCGAGCGCGAGTTCCTTTATCACGTCGGTGTATTCATGCTTCTCAGGGAGGTAGAGGAGGGCGCCGTTCTCGACGATGAAGGGTGAATCGAGACCGAGCGACTCCCTGAGCCGGATCACCTCTATCGTCGTTTTGCTGGTGGCGGGGATCACCGGAACCCCTGCCTGCCGGCAGAGGGCGACCGCCGCGGCGGCCGGACCGGGCTCATACGACTCGAAATCCAGCAGGGTTCCGTCGAGGTCGGTAAAGATCATGAGGTTCATGCTGATAAAGGAACGGTTCCCGGTCCCCTTTGGCAACCGGTGGAAACGAGGAGGCTTGTGTTCCCCGGGGCCGTGACACCATAATGGCCGGCATGTCGAACCACCTCCGACAGAACGCCCGGTTCCGGCGGCGCACCTGGCTGGTCCTCATGCTCCTCTCGGGGAGTGCCGTTGCCTGGGCTCGGGTTGTCCCCCAGGTCCCGCAGGAACCCTCGAACCGTGACCAGGAGTACTCCGACTGGATGCTCCAGATCAAGGAGATCGATCCCACCGCCTTCGAATTCCAGCGGGCCCATTTCAAGGTCACCGAGCGCGCCCGACAGGTGCGGGAGTCGATCGCCCAGGGGGCTCTCAGCGCCACCGCGGCTGATGAGATGGGCATGTCGCCGGCCGTGAGCGGGACGTTCAGGTATCCCGTGCTGGTCGGCACCTTCGCCGACACCCGGGACACCACGGGCGTCACCGGTGATCTCAATGAATTCGAGAAGCGCCTCTTCCAGAACGGCTATTCCGGCGGCACGACCGGTATGGAGCACACCGGTTCCCTGCGCGACTTCTACAACGAGATCTCCTACGGTCGTGTTCAGATGACGGGGGATGTGTTCGGATACGCCCATCCCGATTCCAGCGTCGATTACTACCGCAATATTACGACCGAGGGAGGAGTCGACCGGGGCTACGGTGAACACATGGTCGACTGGATCGACGCCGTGATCGACTCCCTTGACCCCCTGATCGACTTCAGCCAGTACGACTCTGACGGCGACGGCTATGTGGATATCCTGATCCTGGCCCACAACCTGCGCGGCTTCGAGTGCGGCAGCGCCCCCTTCTCGCAGAAGGGCTACTGGTCACACCGCTGGAGCTACGAGAGCGCCACCTACTGGCTCGAGGGCAGCAATACCTCCCGTATCAAAGAGACGCAGGACGACGATCCGATCAACGGCGGCAAGATCAGGATCAGCGACTACGTCATGCAGCCGCTGCAGAACTGCAACGGGACCGACCTGCAGGGGATCGGCGTTTACGCCCACGAACTCGGCCACGGATTCGGGCTGCCCGACATGTACGACACCGACGGCAGCGATTCGGGGGGGGACAGCGAGGGGCTGGGCCACTGGGCGTTGATGTCGGCCGGGAACTGGAATAAGCAGTGGAGCCCGGCTCACATGAGCGCCTGGTCGAAGATCGATCTGGGGTGGGTCACACCGCTGGAGATCACCGACAGCGACGCTCCCGGACTTGAGATCCCGAACATCAACGAGCATGAATTCGCGGTAAAGGTCCACACCGGGCAGATGGCCGCAGATGAATACTTCCTCATCGAGAACCGCCAGGCGCTCGGATTCGACCAGTACCTCCATGGCACCGGACTGCTCATCTACCACATCAACGAGGCGAATGGCAACAACCGGGATCCCTTGAATCTGAAATGGGCCCTCGAGCAGGCCGACGGCCTCTTCCACCTGCAGAACGATGTCAATCGGGGTGACAGCGGCGATCCGTGGCCCGGTCTGACCGGCAAGGACCACTTCTGGGATTTCAGTTTCCCTGACTCAAAGACAGCCGACGGAGAAGAAAGTTACGTCGACCTCACCCTGCTGACCGGCAGCCAGGACACGATGGTGGTCGACCTCTTCGCCACCCCGGCCTTCCTGTTGACGGCACCGGCCGAAGACAGCGTCGTGGCCGATACCACCCCCCTGCTCGACTGGGATGACTACTCCGCGCCGGGTACCTGGGGCACCCTCTCATACGCTATCGAACTCGACACCCTCGACACCTTTACCACCGCGCGCCGTGACACGAGTGCCGTTTCCTCACTTGAGTGGCCTGCGGCCCTGAGCGAGAACATCACCTTCTACTGGCGGGTCAGCGTCTTCGACGATCTGGGTAACTCCCGTCCGAATAACGGCGGCACGGCTTCCTTCAGCGTGGATGTCTCCGTTCCGGATCTCACCCTCGGTCTCCTCAGGAATCCGGTCCTCAGCGATCATGTCGACCTGCTCCTGGTGGCCAGCGAACCGCTCCTCGATTTCTCCCTGAGCGCCGACGGAACCGACCTGACCCTGCTTGCGGTGCCAGCCACCTCGGCCTTCATCCGGCGCGCCGACTATCAGATCACCACCGGCGGCACCATCGCCCTGCACGCCGAGGGCGCTGACGCGGCCGGTAACCTGGCGACGGCCGACGCTCAGCTCTCGACGACCACGGTCGCGGTGGGCGCGGACAATGAACTCCTCTCGACCGGCGGACAGCTGCGGGTCCTCATCCCCCGCGGAGGATTGTGGCGCGACGGTATCGCTCTGCTGCTCGAGAGCAGTGACCGGGAGCCGATGCTCTTCGCCCGAGCGGGCCGGCCAGCTGCTCCCGCCGACGTCCCCACCGGTGAGGCGCTCTCCCCGACCTGGTGGATCGATGTTCCCGATCTGGTCCCGGGCCGGAAGAGCACCGTGACCATTACATGGGTTCCCGGCGCGGTCGGAGCGGGAGAGATGCCCGCGATCTGGACCTTCGATGGAGAGGAGTGGACCTCTCTGCCGACCACGGTCGATTTGAGCGCTTCCAGCGCCTCGGTCCAGGTCGAGAAATTCGGCCTTTTCCAACTGCGCTCCGAGGGAGGAGAGTCGGCTGCCGGGAACGACCTCCTGGAGCTCGAACCCGCCTGGCCCAATCCGTTCAATCCCTCCACCCGGATCGCCTTCCGCCTGCCGGCGGCCGATCACGTCCGCCTGTTGATCATGAACACGCGCGGACAGACAGTACGGATCCTGGCCGACGACATGTTCCCCGCCGGGCGGCATGCGGTGACCTGGCAGGGCGATGACCGCCACGGGAACCAGGTGGCCAGCGGGATTTACCTGTATGTGCTGGAGACTTCATCCGGAAGACTCTCCCGGAAGGTGACGCTGCTGCGATGAGGTGCTTCACGAACATGTTCGGCGCGTTGGTCGTGATTATCCTGCTGACCGCCTGCAGCTGTTCCGGTCCCGATCCCGACACGCGGGCGCCCGATACGCCGATCGGGCTCATCACTAACGCCGGGGACGGCAGCGTGACCCTGACCTGGCTCGCGGTCGCGGCCGGTGATCTGGCCGGCTACCATATCTACTATCGGGAAACCCCCGGGGGAACCGAGCAGAAAAGCGCCCTCCTCATCGGGACCGGACATACCGCCAGCGGTCTTACAAACGGCGTCGATTATGTCTTCGCCGTGACCTCCATTGATGAGGCCGGGAACGAGAGTGATCGTTCATCGGAAGTGACCGCCACTCCGAATAATGAGGAGAGTCTCACGGCAGCGGGCTGGACCGCATGGGAGGCTGCCGATTACACGACCGCCGAACAGAACTTCCTGTCGGCCCTGGGGCACAATCCCAACCACGCCGAAGCCTTCAACGGTCTGGGCTGGACCTCCCTCAAGGAGGGAGAACTGCAGGCGGCCGCTGACCGCTTCAGCGAGGCCGTCACGCGCGGACCGGTCAATGAGGATCCGCGCGTCGGCGGGCTGATCGTGCACCGGGAACTGCAGGGCGGCCTGCCGATCGCCATGGCGTATGGTCGCGCGGCACTGACCAACGATCCCACCTATGTCTTCAGTCACGATCCCTCGATCGATGCCGACCTCGTCCGGCTCATGCTCACCCAGGTTTACTTCCTCAACGGGGAGTCGCTTTTCGATGAAGCCCAGAACCTGCTCGACCTTCTGGTGTCAGGCAACGCTCTCGATCCCGCCCTCCCCTCCAGCTGGAGTGTTGACAGCACGACCTATTCCACCTATCCGGCGGCCCTCCTGGCCCTGATCGAATACGCCTTCACTCTGTACGGCAGCTGATCCCGTCTCAAAACTGACCTGACCTGCAGGTACTCAGGTGTACCCGACCGTACGCTGAGTGTACCATTTGGGACATGCTCAGGCTGCACGGCCCCCCTCCGCCAGTCCTCTGCCACCCCCCCGGACCCCACTGCCGATGATGTAATCGATTGCAGATCCGCCAGTTATATCATAATGCCCGGGATGGAGAGGGTGCCCGCCCGATCTGGCACGGGAGTTGCGTATTCATGGCCATATCCCGACCGGGTAGAGAGGTACTGCTGGCCCGTCAGGGGAGCATCCGAAGTACGAGGATCAGAGATGAAAACGTTCAGAATGATACCCTATCAGAAATCCGGAATCGGGGGGCTTGCGCTTGTCATCGCGGCCACCATGACACTGGTCGGAACCCCCATCCGCGACATCAGGGCGCAATCCCCCGGACCGGACGCTATACGTGAGACGCTGGAGCAGGCCCGGCAGCTGTATGAGGAACTGATGCCCATGGCCCGGCAGCTCGGTGATCCCACCATGATGACCCGGCTCAGGAGCATCCGGACCCAGTGGGTCCAGGCCCAGGGTCACCTGCAGGGTGGTCGATACAAGCAGGCCGGGACTCTGGCCAAGCGGAATCTGGACCAGCTCCGGCTGCTCTCGGTGAAGATCCGACAGCTGGCCCAGCGACTGCCCCAGTACACCAGGCTCTCCGAGCGAAATATGGAGATGATGCAGTTCCTCCGCTCCGCGATCGGACCGGACGCGCCCCCTGAGGTCAGGCGCCAGATCACCCTGGCAGCCGACGCCCTGCACCGCGCCGGACAGGCCCGGCAGCAGAACAATCATATGCTCTCCTTCAGGCTGATGGAGCAGGCTGACAATCTTCTGAAACAGGTCCTCCGGCACGTCGACCGCACGGGCGTGATCCCTGAATCGGTCCAGCGTGAGATCGACGAGACCGCTCGCCGCATCGAGCGTCTCGAGACCAGTGAGATCCAGGTGGAAGCTGCCGCCGAAGCGCTCGAACGGGCCAGAACCGCCCAGGCCGAAGCCACCCGGCTCCTGGCCGCTGGTGAACTCCGTCAGGCCCTGGCACACACTCTGACCGCCCGTACCGCCCTGAGGCTGGCCGAGCGTCTGACCATCAGAGCCCTCACCGCGGAGGACGTGGCCCTGGCATTAGCCCATGCCGAAGAACTGCGGGAGGCACACTCCGGCCTCGCCGCGAGTCCCGTCCAGGGCGTGAGCCGGCTCATGCAGCAGGCCGACCGGCAGCTCGAACAGGCCAGGTCCCGGCTCCTGGCCGGCAACCTGCGGGTAGCGCTCGAGAGAGCCCAGAGCGCTTCTAAACTGATCATGACGGCCGTCCGCCGTGCGGGCGCCGTGCCTCCTCCTGCCACCCCTGTCGGTGTGTGATCGGGATAATGCATCCGATGCTGATAATCAGGCGGGTATTGCCGCTCGTCGCGGGACTGCTGGCGACACTGCCGCTGGAGGCAACCCACGGCCAGCAGAACACCTCCTTCCCCACTCTGCCGGGGATAGGGGGACCTCTCCGCCTGGAGATCGGGACCGGCTACGATTTCTTCTCGCACAGTTACACCGTCCTGAGCGCTGATACCGCCACCACCATGAGTGACGGCAATGTCCGTCTGAACCTCCATTACACTCCTCTCTCCGGGAATGACCACACCCTCGAATTCGGAGACCGTTTCTTTCTCGGGCGGCAGTACACCTGGAACTCATTCAGCGCAATCTGGAGGAAGGGCAGCTGGGACGGTCTGAGCGCCTCGGCCGAGACCCGGTGGGAAACGAAGCGGTTCAATAATGAGGACGGACTGGCCTTCTCCAACGATCACGATGCCCTCCTTGCCACCCTGCGGGGTGCCTACCGCTGGTCGGGGCAATGGAGCGTTTCTGGCCGGGCAAGGATGGAGCGGTTCGATTACGACCACCACAACACCTTCTTTTACGACACCCGGACCACGAGCGGCAGCCTCACCCTGCGCGGCGGCGGCTGGACCGGGCCGTGGTTCGAGCTGGAGACCGGCCTCAGGAGCCGATCGGCTCCCGACACCACCGCCCTCGATTATGGGGATCTCGATCTGCGGCTGGTCCTCGGCTGGGTACTCCCTGCCGGTGGTGACCTGCAGGCGACCTTCTATCGGAACGACCGTGACTATCGCAGCGCGGCGGCGCGTCCCGACCGAACGCTCCTGGGCCTCCGTCTCGATGGTCGTTTCGCCCCCCTGAACCGCTGGGGACTCTGGTACGAGGCCGGGATCGAGGAACGGGCTTATAGCGAACAGACGATCATCTATACCGACGGCTCTGACCTGCGACTCGCGGCGGGACCGTCCTGGCACCCCGGTGAGGCCTGGGAGGTGCGTTTCGGCGCCGGCTGGCAGCGGCACCGGACCGAGAGTTTCACCGACACCACCTGGGTCGATCTCTTCGGGGTAACACAGATCACAGATTCCTGGGCCCAACCCTTCCTTTTCACGGAAGCCAGCGTGATATCCGACGCAGGGTTCTGGACCTTCCTCACCTTCGAGGGCGGCTGGCGGGCCTTCGCGTCCGACACCGAGTGGGACAGTGATTTCTTCTACCTCGATGTGAGCGCCACGACAGAGATCCCGATCTGGAAGGGGCTGGCACTCCAGGCGTTGATCAATCTTACCC
>JALGWK010000310.1 GCA_025774205.1 bacterium | reverse complement strand
GCGTGACTGGCGTCCACTCGGCGAAGGCGGACGTGTCACTCCCCTGGCCGAACCGGGCACCTATACCGTGAGGATGAAGGTCGGCGACCGGGAATTCAGCCAACCGCTGGTGGTTCTCAAGGATCCGAATTCAGCAGGGGACGAGGCCCAGATCAGGGAACAGGTGCGGGTGCTCAATGACATCCGGAGCGATGTGAACAGTGTGGTGGAACTGATCGACTCCATCGAATGGCTGCGGAAGCAGATCGATGTCTCTCAGGCGCGGCTGGAGGATATTGATGGTTCCGAAGATCTGATCACTGCTGGACGGGAACTCGATGAGAAGCTGAGAGAGCTGGAAATGCTCCTCTTCGATCTCCGTCTGACCGGTGGGAATTCCGGCCAGGATACGATCCGCTGGCCGCGTCGGCTCTATGCGAAACTGACCAGTCTCGCAGGCTACATCAGCGGGACCGACATGCGACCCACCGATCAGCAGATGGAGGTCTACGCCATCTACCGGCAGCAGCTGGCCGAGTACCGGGCCTGGCTCGACCGGTTGACCGCGAACGATGTGGCCGCGTACAACCGCCTCCTCTCCGAGAACGGTTACGAAGGGATAGTTACCGGCAGATAGGGTTGCAGGCGCGGTCTGATGGAGACTGCTCTCGCCGGATGTCAAATGGAGGAACTGATGAGAACACGCTCGTCAATCGTGCTGATGGTTCTGGTGTTTTCGCTCACACTGGCCGCCTGCGCGCAGGATCGGCCCGACGTCGGAGCCGCCGATCAGTCGGGTGAACCGGTCATCGACACCCGCTCCTACCGGCTGGGGGGGATCGGTTGTTTCGCCGAAATGGTCGCGGTGGGAGTGAAACGGCTGGGACTGAGTGCCGCCATGGAGCCGGCGGAGATGGACCTCCTCGTCGAGGAGGCGGAGCGCCTCGCTACCGAGAACGGCGCGGAGATCTGGCGCGAACGGGATTTTCTGGTCACCGATCTCTTCACCGCTGAACTGACCGAGGGAAAGCATGTCCTCCTTCTCTACACCGGCGACACCCTGCAGGCGTACCTCGATCTCAAGGCGGATAAGCAGCGGCTGATCGACCGGGACGCCTATACCGGTGAGGCCCGGAGAGAGATCGCTCGCCGCATGGGCCGGCTGCTCAGTTATCCCGAGGAGTCGATCGAGCGAATGCTGTCAGGGTCCGTTCCGCACGCTCAGTGAGAGGATACAGCTGTGATCGATAGAATCATTCTGATCCGGAACGGTACCGTCGTGATCGGTGAGAGAGTCGAACAGCAGGACATACTGATCCGGGGTGAGACGATAGAGAGTATCGGAGACCTCCCGGATGTCATGCCTGATGAGGTGTTCGAGGCCAGAGGCCTGCTGGTACTGCCCGGCGCCATCGATCCCCATATCCACTTCAACGAGTCGAACAAGGGGCACCGGGGGGTCCACGACTACCTGACAGGGGGACGCGCAGCAGCCTTCGGAGGCACGACGACGGTCATCGACTTCGGCGACCAGATCCACGGTCAGCCCCTGCTCTCGGTCCTCGACGTGAAGAGGGAGGAGGCCCGGGGCAGGGCCGTGATCGACTGGAACCTGCATCCCATCATCAACCACGTGACCCCGGAGGTGCTGGAGGAGATTCCCGATGTGGTCGCGGCGGGTCTGCCCTCGATCAAGTGCTTCATGACCTTCCGTTCCCTCACCGGTGAGTCGGCGGTGAACATGTACAGCGGCAAGCCGGGGCGCATCATATCCGATGACGATTTTCTAAACCTCTCGGGGCGTCTGCGCGAGGCCGGCGGGATGCTGATGGTGCATGCCGAGGACAGCGCGATCATCGACCGGAACGCCCTCGACAGCCAGGAACAGGGCCGGACGAAGGCCATCGATCATGCCCGTTGTCGTCCCCCGGAGTCGGAGGCCAGCGCGATCCGCAGGATCGTCGAGGTCGCCGGTCAGACCGATGGTCGGATCTACATCGTTCACCTCTCCTCCATCGACGGCCTTGACCAGGTGATCGAGGCCCGCCGGCGGGGACAGCCGGTATGGGCGGAGACCTGTCCCCACTTCCTGATCTTCACTGAGGAGAAACTGAAACAGGATGACGGGTACAAATGGCTGGGGTCACCCCCCTTGCGGGACGAGGCGACGCAGTCGGCCCTCTGGTCGGGTCTGACAGAGGGACACATCTCGGTTGTGGCGACCGACGACTGTGCCTTCTCCCTGGCCTCGAAAACGGCCGGAGCTGATAACTTCGATCTCTGCCCGGAAGGGATGCCGGGTATCGAACCACGGCTGACCCTGCTCTATTCCGAAGGGGTCGCCCGGGGTCGTCTTTCCCTGCCGCAGATGGTGAACCTTCTGTCAACGACGCCGGCGGAACTGTTCGGGCTCGCGCCGAAGAAGGGGAGTCTGACGCCGGGCAGTGACGCCGATATAGTGCTGTTCGATCCCGCGGTCGATTGGACCATGAGTCAGGAGACACTCCACATGGCTTCCGATTACACGGCTTATGAGGGGGTAAAGGTCACCGGCAAGGTGTCGAAGGTATTCTCCCGCGGTGATTTGATTGTCGATGGTGAAGATTTCCTGGCGGAGCCGGGTCGGGGAGAGTTCGTGGCATGTTCTCCTTCTGCATGAACAGCAACAGCTCCGGTCGAATTGAACCGGATGAGGTGACACGATGACAGACTGGATCCAGGAGGAGGTTACGCTCGGGGCCCGTCCCCGGGGCTTCCATCTCGTGACCCGGGAGATTGAAACAGGGGTGCCCGGGATCGCGGAGTTCGCGATC
>JALGWK010000309.1 GCA_025774205.1 bacterium | reverse complement strand
CGATCGTACGGGAGTGTCGCCGCCGGTGGATCACCTGGAGAGAAAGCGGCTGGTCGAAGATCAGCTGACGAGCTTCGCGGTCGGTGCCGGGGCCGGAACGGGGAAGACCCGGGTTCTGGTCGACCGGATCATCGGACTGGTGGACGCGGGAACCGAGCTTGAGAAGATCGTGGGGATCACGTTCACCGACAAGGCTGCCGCCGAACTGCGGGAACGGGTCCGGGAGGGACTCTCCCGGGTTCCCGAACCGCCCGCGGAGGATGTCGCGCAGAACCGGAAGAAGGCCCTCGGAAGCGTGGATCTTTCGCCGTTGACGACGATCCACGGATTCTGCCGGTCGCTCATCTCCACCCGTCCGATCGAGGCTTCGTTGTCCTCGATCAGCTCGCCTCCGATCTGCTGCTCGACTCGGTCGTGGCCGCGGAGGTGGAACGGTTGAGAGCTTCGACCGAGAGCACGCTGCAGGGCCCCCTGCTGGCGGGCGCGGGCCTGGGCAGCCTGCGTGACCTGGTCAAAGCGGTACTGAGGTTCCCCGACCTGGAAACCGAGATGCCGGGAGAGGGTTTCGAGAGCATCGATGACGTGATCGGGGACCTGCTCGATACCGCCCGTGAGATCGTCGGTTTCGCGGATCAGGTAAAGGGCAGGGATACGCTCATCGGACAGGCATCCGAAGTGATTTCCAGGGCAGCGGCGTTGACCGACCCCGCCTCCGACATACACGACCGGGCGGGTATTCTGGGTCCGTTGAAGGTCGGCGCGACGGCGGGAGCGAAAACGAAATGGGAGAAGGACGAGGAGGCCGGGATCGCCTTTGGCAGGCTGAAGCCGGCCTGGGGGGGGTTGTCAGGCCGGAAGAAGGCCGCGATCGCCGGTTACGAGAGCACCATGCTCAGGATCATGGTCGAGATCGCGGAGGAGATCGGCGCGATCTTCCGCCGCCGGAAAGAGGAGATGGGGGCCCTCGATTTCGATGATCTGCTCCTGGCAACCGAACGGCTGCTCGAGTCCGATGACGGGATCGCCAGGGAGATCAAGGAGCAGTACCGGTGCATCCTGATCGATGAGTTCCAGGATACCGATCCGATCCAGGCAAGGATCGTGATGCGTCTGGCAGAGGCTCCGGAGGTAAGGGCGGAGACTCTGGCTGAGGCGGTGCCGGCCGAGGGGCGGCTCTTCCTGGTCGGAGACACGAATCAGAGTATCTACCGGTTCCGGCGGGCCGACCTGGCCCTGTTCAGGCAGGTGCGCGAACAGGTGCTGAAAGCGGGAACCGAGGCGAGGCTGGCAGTCAATTTCCGAAGCAGACCGGGGCTGGTGAACCTCGCCAACCGCCTCTTCCGGGATATCCTCCCCGAGGGTGATTATCACGATCTGTCGGCCTGGCGGGACGAGGGCGATTCCGCGCCGGTGGTGAGCCTGCTCGATCTCGATCCGGTTCTCGAGCGGATGGGTCCGGGTGATGAAGAGCGCGGTCCGAAAACGGATGATCTGCGGATCGCGGAAGCGCGGGCGCTGGCGGGCTGGATAGAGAGCAGGATTGCGGGGCGAATGCATATCCCCGACCGGGAATCGGGTGAGGACCGACCACTTGATTATGGGGATATCGCGATCCTGGTCAGAACCTATACCGGGGTTCGGATTTTCGAACGGGAGCTCGAACGGTATGGGATCCCGTGCCGCCTCACCCGGGGACGGGAGTTCTTCCACCGACTGGAGATCGTCCAGACGATCCCGGTGCTCAGGGCTCTGGCCGATCCTTCCGATGAAGTAGCCATCGTGGCAGCCCTCCGCTCCCCCTACTTCGGGGTATCAGACGAGAGCCTTGTCAGACTCGCGGCAAGCGCCGGCAGTTTCAGTTACCTGGAGGACCTGGCGGCGGTCCCGGACGGGCATCTCGATCCCGAGGAGGACGCTCCGCTGCTGGTTGCCAGGGAGATCCTGGCCGACCTGCACCACGACACTTCCTTCATGGCCCCGTCGGAAGTGCTGCGGGCCATCTTCGATCGGACCAGGGCTCTGCCCCTGCACGCCCTCAAGCCTGACGGGGAGCGTCGGATGGCGAACCTGCTCAAACTGCTCGATATCGCCGGAGCCTGGGAAGAGGCCGCGACGACCCTGGCCGGTGCCGGCGCCGCCGAAGCCGGTACCCTTCCCGGTCTGGCGCGGTATCTCGAAAAACAGCAGCAGGCGGCCGTGGAGGAGGAGTCAGGGCTGGTCGGGGAGGGAGGGGGAGCCGTGACGATCATGACGATCCACTCCGCCAAGGGGTTGGAGTTCCCGGTGGTGGCGCTCCTCGACCGCAGTTACTCACCGACCTTCAAGGACACCGCGATCCCCGACCGGGAACAGGGCACGGTGGCGGTCAGGGACGCCCGGTTGAAACCGTACGACTGGCCCGACCGAAAGAGCGCGGAGGAAGAGGAGCAGGACAGAGAAGGGAAACGGATGCTCTATGTGGCCTTTACGCGGGCTCGTGAGCATGTGGTCGTCTGCAGTCGCTCTTCCGAGGTAGAAGCCGGGAAGGGATTCCTCCAGCCGCTGGAGTACGGTCTCAGGAAACTGGCGGAAGAGGAAATGTCGGAAGGAGGGCTGGTTGAATGGGTCTCTCCGCCTGAACCGGAGCAGGTGGAACTCCGCCACCATCGTCTGCCCCGCGATCTGACCGCTCCCACCGATGAAGAGATCATGGTCGCGGTCGGGCACCGGGAAGAGGCGCGGACTGCCTGGCGGCAGGTCGTCAAACAGGCGTGGCTGTCACGAGCTGCCCGAGCTTCCGGTCTCGGGCGGTGGCAGGGGGATGAGCCAGGATCTGAAGAGAGTGGCGGGGACTTCCCGATCGAGCGGAGTTCATGGTACGCGAAGTTGCGCGGGACACGGGTGCACGAGGCAATGGAACTCCTCCTCTCCGGGGAGGCGAACGCCGGAGAGGTCTGCAGGCTGGTTGCCGATCCGGCCGATCCGGCCGGACTGGAAGATGAGTGTCGTCAACTGGTCGAAAATGGTCTGGCGCTGATGGAAACAGCCGGATCGGAGGGCTGGCTGCCGATGGCGGCTGAGTGGCCGATGGCGGCGGCTGAGTGGCCGATGGCGGTCACCGATATCCCCGATGAGTTGATCAGTTTCGCGGGCACCGATATTTCGGTCCTGACCGGTACCGCCGACCTCATCCTGGAGAACGCTTCAGGGGATCTCCTCATCGTGGATTACAAGACCGGTATCATCTCGAACGGCGCCCTCAAGGATCGCTACCAGGGACAGCTCATGGCCTATCGGATGCTGCTCACCGGCGTATCCGGGCGCCCGGTCAGTTCGGAGATATGGGCTCTTTCAACGTCTGAACGTGTAACCATCTGACGGTGTATCCCACAAACAGGGTGTCCGGTTGAAACAAGCGCGAGGTCGATCGAGTATCAGGATGGAACCATCCATGCCGGTCGGGGCCGATGGTACACCGTGGGGAGAGAGGCTGTAACGCTGTGGAAATCAACAGACAGGCACCCGCTGTAGCCGAAAAAGAGATCCGCATTGACGCGTCTCCGGCAGATGTCTGGAAGGTACATGCCGATATCAACGGCTGGCATACCTGGAATCCTGACATTTCGACCTCGAAACTGGTGGGTGAACTCTCACCCGGTTCCGAATTCAAGTGGACCTCGGGGGGAGTGAAGATCACCTCCACCCTGGAGGAGGTCGAGGAATCGAGACGGATCAGCTGGACCGGCAGGGGCGCCGGAACCAGCGCCCGACATCTGTGGACCCTCGAGGCTGACGGAGATGGCACGATCCTCAAGACCGAGGAGTCGATGGAGGGCTGGCTCATCAGCCTCATGAAGGGGAAGGCACAGAAGACTCTGGAAGCCTCCCTCGCCGGCTGGCTGATCGATCTCAAGCAGGCCGTGGAGATGAACCACAACGGGACCTCGGTCTGAAACCAATCGCCTGACGAATTACGAACCGGTGTACCCTGCCTGTCCCGCGAACCTTCCCTTCTGACTGTTCCTGATATACTTTCCCTGTCACTATGAGTCGCGCTCCGCTGTCCGGAACGCGCAGCTCCGCCGATGTCGGATGTGAATCTGTTCAGGAGGGTCCCGCGATGAAGAAGTTGGTGAGCCTGGTCGTGGTTCTGGCGGCTGGTATCATGATCGCCGGTTGTTCAGCCGGGGAGAACGGTCAGTGGTACCGCGGCAACACCCACACCCATTCCCTGTGGAGTGACGGTGACGCAACCCTTGAGGAGGTCGGCGACTGGTATCATTCGAACGGGTACCACTTCCTGGTCATGACCGAACACGACCGCATT
The DNA here is from genome assembly GCA_025774205.1 of bacterium. GTDB lineage: Bacteria > Blakebacterota > Blakebacteria > Blakebacterales > Blakebacteraceae > Blakebacterum. The sequence continues at coordinate 1,475 of JALGWK010000309.1, read as the reverse complement.
GCCCGCGGTGAGCGCTGGATCACGGTCGGTGAGAGGGGACGGATCTCCAACCAGTACCTCGAAGACCTCAGGGCACGCTTCGGCCGGGAATGGGTTGAGACCCGGACAAATGAGGGACGCTTCGAGATGAGGCTGAAGACCCTGGAGGAGGTGAAGAGCTTCTTCGAGGAACCGGGAGAATTCCTCTACGTCGATGGCGAAGAAATCAGCGATGGAGCAGAAGGAAAGCCTCTCCACTTCAACGTGCTGAATCTGGCTGAACTGATCCCCACTCAGGGCGGCGACACCATCATGGAAAACGTTGAGCGGAACCTCGCTGCCGTCAATGAGCAGGCCGAGCGGCTCGGACGCACGATGATTGCGCATATCAACCATACGAACTGGCGCTGGGCCCTTACCCCCGAGCAGCTTGCAGACATGCGGGGCACCCATCTTTTCGAGATCTACAACGGCAGCACCGGCTGCAATAATTATGGGGATGAGACCCATCCCGGTATGGATGAAGTATGGGATATCGCGCTTGCCAGGCGACTGGCTGGTGGCGGATCGGAGCTTCTCTATGGCCTGGCGGTCGATGATACCCACAACTACCACTCCTTCACACCGGACGTGTCTCATCCCGGACGGGGATGGATCCAGGTGCGGGCGGACGAGCTGTCGGTTGAGGCGATCGTGCAGTCGATCAGCGCCGGCGATTTCTACTCCTCGACCGGTGTCGACCTGGAGGATGTCAGCCATACCCGATCGAGGTATTCCATCCGGGTCCAGCCTGAGGAGGGCGTGACTCATACCATCCAGTTCATCGGCACCAGAATGGTGGATGGTGTGGTCGGCGAGATCGGCGAGGTTTTGCAGGAGACGTCCGGTAGATCAGCGAAATACCGGTATCAGGGCGATGAACTCTATGTCAGGGCGAGGGTTGTCTCTTCGAAGATGCATGAGAATCCGGCGGCCGGCGAGGAGGCCCCCGAGTACGCCTGGACTCAGCCGGTCATTCCCGATCGGTAGTGAGTCCGGACTTGACGCTCCGGAAAATGGGTGCTTATTGGAGCCTCGACATTCAGTGGCCCGGTTAAAAGCCACGCTCCGAGAGGGATCAGGACGGAAGAGAACATGATCAAAGGGAACCGCACACGCACCTGGTGGTGGCGCTCGCAACAGAGCAGTGGGAGGCGTGTGGCGAGGACCGTCATGTAACCCGACCTGAAACCCGGACTTTTTCGGGCCCGCTGCAGAAAAACCTGCAGTGGGCCTTTTTTTTGTGATGAAAGCCAGAAAGGGAAGCTCGGGAGATGCCCGAAGAGCAGAACGGACAACTGAAGATCGGTGAACTGCCGGAGCTACAGATCGTCTCGATGGATGACGTGGTGCTCCACGAGGACCCCGATACCGAACGGGTGGCCCAGCTCATCGAGCGGTTCAGCGCCGACGGCGTTCTGAAGAATCCGCCGGTGGTGGCACGTGCGGACGGGGGC
>JALGWK010000308.1 GCA_025774205.1 bacterium | reverse complement strand
GTCGCCTCCGGAACAGCCACCCTCGAAACCGGACTCCTGGGGACACCGATGGTGATCGCCTACCGGATGAGTCGGCTCTCCTGGTGGATCAGCCGCCGCCGGGTGAAGATCGAGCACGTCGGACTGGTGAACCTGGTTGCGGGGAAGCGCCTGGTCCCGGAACTCCTGCAGGACGCGGTCACCCCCCGATCGCTGGCTGACCACCTGGCTCCCCTGCTTGCGGATGGTCCTCTCCGCGAGGAGGTCGTCAGCGGACTCGGACGGGTCAGGGAGCGGCTCGGTGAGGCGGGCGCCACCCGGCGGACGGCCGACCTCGCCTTCGAACTGCTGAATGGATCAGGTGGCGGAAATGCCCCCCGGTCAGTCGAAGAGGCATCCCGGTCAGGCGGAGAGGCATCCCGGTCAGGCGGAGACATCTCGCGGTCAGACGGAGAGACCGCGGACGGGAGTGGGCGGAGGTGAACGGGGAGCGACTCAAGGCCTTTACGGCCCTCCTGGTCACGGGCCTCTATCAGCTCATCAGCTACTTCATCGCCGCGGTTACCTTTCCTGTCTGGCTCCTTCGTGACGGCCGGTCGGGTGGGGGGACAGCCCAGCGTTACGGCAGGGTGCCGTCGCAGATACAACAGAAGACTGATCTCGCCGGATGCATCTGGATGCATGCCGCCTCGGTCGGCGAGGTCGGCGTTCTGGCCCGCGTGCTCACCCATCTCGCGGGACAGACTCCCGAACTGCCGGTGGTCGTGACGACGATGACGTCCACCGGGCGTGATCGGGCCCGGCAGCTCCTGAGCGGTCAGGCCGATCACTGCTACCTGCCTCTCGACGCGCCGGCGCTCGTCAATCGGACTGTCAGGGGACTCCACCCCCAGGTGCTCATCATCGCGGAAACGGAATTGTGGCCGAACCTGATCAGCAGGGTTGCCCGCTACGGCGCTCCCATCGTCATGGTCAACGCCCGACTCTCTGCCCGGACCCACCGGCGCTACCGGCGGGTCGGGGCGGGGATGAAGCGGATACTGAATAATATCTCGGTGATCTGCGTGAAGTCGGAAGCTGATCGGGAACGGTTCGTCGCCCTGGGCGCCGATCCGGGCCGCGTCAGGGTGACCGGTGATCTGAAATACGAGCCTCTCTCCGGGGTAGTGGACACTCCGCTGGAGGATCGCCGCGATCGACTCGGTCTGCCTGCCGGCCGACCGGTCTTCACGGCCGGCAGCACCCGTCAGGGTGAGGAGGCGTTCGTGCTGGAGGCTTTTGAAGAGGCCGTCCGCCACGTCGATGACCTCCTGCTGGTGCTGGCACCGCGCTACCCGCGACGCGCCGATGAAGTGTTCGAACTCGTCACCGAACGCGGGCTGCGCTGCCTGAAGAGGACGACCTGGCTCGAAGAGACGTCCGGGGATGAGGGGGATGAGATGGATATCCCGGGGAATGGGATCGAGGTACTGCTCCTCGACACCCTCGGGGAACTGGAACGGTTCTACGCCGCCGCCGACGTTGCCTTCGTGGGCGGCAGTCTGGTGCCTGCCGGCGGGCGCCGGCGGGCACAACCTGCTGGAACCCGCTGTCTATGGTGTCCCGGTCCTCTTCGGACCGCATACGGAGGAAACCGCGGGCGCCGACCTCCTCCTGCTCGAGGCTGTCGGGGGAGTGCGGGTCGAGGATGGCCGAAGCCTGGGTGAAGAGGTCGCCAGCCTGGTCGGAGACCGGGAGCGACGGAATATGATGGGTCAGGCGGGACGTGAAGCGGTCAGGCAGGGGCGGGGAGCGCTCGAAAGCGTGGTGGCCAATTACCTGCAGGCGCTCGGTCTCGGTACTTCCACGGCCCGCGCCTCACGGACCGACCGCGGGAGCCGCGGGATCCGGGCCGATGAGATCACGATCGACGAGTCACTCGATGAGTCACTCGAAAAGTCGCTCGAAGAGTCCCGCGATGACTCGATTGATGAACGTCGGGGTGGGGAGAGGGATCGATGAGGGCGAACCTCGAGCGTCACCTCCGGCGCATCTGGACGGGACACCGGGAGGAACCTCTCGCTCTGCCGGTCCTCCTCTTCTACTGGTTCCTGATCCCTTTCTCGGTGCTCTGGTCCTCGCTGGTGTGGGGTCGTCGCTGGCTCGCCGGGATCGGTCTGATGAGGTGCCGGCGTCTCTCTGACGTAAAGGTGGTCTCGATCGGGAACATCACCGTGGGTGGGACGGGGAAGTCACCCCTGGTGGCGGGTCTGGCCGGCATCCTCTCCGAACGCGGGGTCGTGGTGGCTGTCGTGTCGAGGGGGTATGGCGCTCTGAAGCGCGCTTCGGGACCGCTCCTGGTCTCCGATGGTTCCGGTCCGATCTCCACTCCCGGTGAGGCGGGTGACGAACCGGTCATGATCGCCGAGGCTCTCCCGATCCCCGTCATCGTCTCCCGTGACCGGTACCTCGGGGCGCGCCTGGCCCGCGACCGCTACGACGCCGCGGTTGTGATTCTGGATGACGCCTTCCAGCACCTCGCTGTTTCGCGCGACCTCAACGTGGTCCTGCTCGAAGCTGCCGATCCCTTCGGGAACGGCTGGGCCCTGCCGGCAGGGAAACTGCGTGAACCGCTCTCCGCCCTGAAAGCGGCGGACCTCTTCGTGCTCGTGCATCGCGGCGGAGAGATCGATCCGGTGCCCGACCGTCTGAAGGGACTGCTGAGGGCCTTCAGCAGGAACGCCATGATCATTGACGCGCTCCTCGGCATCCGGGGCCTGCGGAAGCTGGGGGAACGGAGTGGGGAGGAAATGACGGCTCTGGATGACCTCGCGGGTCGACCGGTGATCCTCGTCTCCGGAATCGGCTCGCCCCGGTATTTCGAGGAAGAGGTCGCCGCCGCCGGCCTGCCGGTGGTCGAGCATCTGGCTTTCCGCGATCACCACCGGTACGATGAGGGCGATATCGAGCGGATCGGGGCCCGCTTCCAGGCTTCGGACGCCGAACTGCTGATCACCACCGCCAAGGATGAACGGAAGCTGGTCCGGGCCGGCCTCACCGATGTGGTCGGGGAGGCCTGGGTGGCGGAAGTGTCGTTCGAGGCCCGGTTCCTCGAACATGTCACGGATTTGCTGACATGAGAGAGTCGTTCGATTTCCTCGTCATCGGAAGCGGCATCGCGGGTTTGACCACGGCCCTCAAGCTGACTGAAGCGGGCAGGGTGGCAGTGGTGACGAAGAAAGAGGACAAGGCGTCGGCCACTAATTACGCCCAGGGCGGGATCGCCTCCGTGCTCAGCCCGCTCGACGACTTCGATTCGCACCTGGAGGATACCCTTACGGCCGGCGCCGGTCTCTGCCGCCGCGAGGCCGTGCACCTCATGGTCAGTGAGGGACCGCGGCTGATCGGTGAACTGATCGATCTCGGCGTGGCCTTCAGCCGGTCAACCGGGCCCCTCCACGGTGAGGGGCAGGGAGCACCGCCCGACGACGGCGAGCCACTCAGCCTGGGCATGGAGGGCGGTCACAGTCACGCCCGGATCGTCCACGTCCACGACCTGACCGGTCGGGAGGTCGAGCGGGTGCTTGTTGAGAAGGTCAGCGCCCACCCCGATATCACCCTTTTCGAGAACCATATCGGGGTCGATCTCATCACCGAACATCACCTCACCGGATTACCCAACGGCGCCCCGGGGGAACGGACCGTCTACGGCGCCTACGTGCTCGATACGGCCTCGGAGGAGGTCCTGGCGTTCACCGCCCGGATAACCATCCTGGCGACAGGCGGCTGCGGGCAGAGCTACCTCCACACCACCAATCCCGACATCTCCACCGGTGACGGACTGGCCATGGCGGCCCGGGCCGGCTGCTCGCTGGCAAACCTCGAGTTCATGCAGTTCCATCCGACCGCGCTCTACGGGACGAGTGATCCCGCCTTTCTGATCAGTGAAGCGGTCCGCGGTTTCGGCGGGATCCTGAGGAACGCCGCCGGCGAAGCGTTCATGGAGGGTGTCCACGAACTGAAGGACCTGGCCCCGCGAGACATCGTGGCCCGGGCGATCGACAGTCAGCTGAAGGCCAGCGGCCACCCGCATGTCTACCTTGACCTGACCCATCGGGAAGCCGGCGAGATCGAGGAGCGGTTTCCCCATATCGTCGAGACCACCCGGCGGCTCGGTCTCAATCCGACCGTCGAACCCCTCCCCGTCGTTCCGGCGGCCCACTACATGTGCGGTGGTATTCCGACCGATCTGGAGGGGCGGACCGGACTGAGGAACCTGTTCGCGGTGGGCGAGGTCGCCTGCACCGGGGTCCACGGGGCGAACCGGCTGGCCAGCAACTCCCTCCTGGAGGGACTCGTCTTCGCCGAACAGACCGCGAACGCCGCCAGGGAGCA